>NZ_AAWS01000024.1 GCF_000169175.1 Microscilla marina ATCC 23134 | reverse complement strand
TCAAAGTAGTACTTCAGTGGAAGCTATACCCATAAGTACTGAACATAGTATTTTAGCTTTTTAGATATCAGGTAGTACTACATTAAACCGTACGTGTATAAAGAGAGTTTGAGTAAACAAACAATAAATCTGTAACTAATCAACCTCTCTCAGTCTCTCCAAAGGAGAAAAGCTTTTACAAGATCGAAAAACTATACACGATTAAGAGGGTTACCGTCAGATATCAAAGTCAAGGTGTATAAGGAGTCACTCCATTGACGGGCTGCAAATCAGCTGGTTTGCCCTTAAAGAAGCCATACGCTGAAAGCTTTATTTGATAACTTTCTGGAAGTTTTATTGATGAAGGTGCCCAGGTATGCCCAAGGGTTACAGCAAACACTAAGAGCTAAGAGGGAAACTTTTTTTGTGATTTGATAGCGCATAAAGTGGAAGGCGAATAAGAGGGAAGGCACACAACCTTCCCTCAGATAATTTATTTTTGATTAGTGAGGTTTTTTGAAGTATTTCAGAACTCGCTAAAGCTCGGTTTAACGCACCTGAGCACAAAGCTCATCGAAAATCACACTAAACGCGAAAATTTAAACAAGCTCTTATCGAATATGAGCGTTTTTGTCTTGGGTAACTTTAAGCAAAAAATCTTGAATTTTTGAGGCGATTTCGCTCGACTCGGTACTTACCTCTATTTCTATTTGGTAGTTTTCGGGAGACTCGGCATAGTTAGGAAGCCAAAGTATATAGAAGCTATCCTTTAGCTTTCTGGTAATTTGAATATCAAATTCAGGTGCTTGATAAGCAAAAACAAAAGTGGTTAAAGTATACCCGTTAGGCTTTATTACCTTACGCTGTACTTGGGCAGATATGCTTTGGCAAAAATCCCACAATTTGTCGGGTATGTCGGTGACCATAGTAGTAGCCAAGCTAAATTTTTCGCTAGGTTGTGCAACCACAAAGTTGCCTTTTTTTAGCTCGGCAAAACTCAACAAAGTGCCCTTGGCTTGGGCAGAGGATATAAAAGTAAATTGTGGCATCATTTTTAAAAATATTTACTTAAAGTTTGTTTAAAGCGTTCGTTTACAGGATATTTTATGACATTTTGAAGGATGACAACATCTGGTAGATGTTGGTCGAACTACGTGTGACAAGTAGCTATTGCTAATAACCGATGACTACAACTTTGCTGTACCGAGTTTTGACAAAATATAACCCAAAAAATCGCGTAAAAAATCTAATCAATGAACCGAGCCACAGGCGAGTTTATAAATCCTCCGAATCAAGTTCGGAGGGCTCTGCCTTTTGGCTAATTTTAAACAAGCTCTCAATAGTGAGCACTAAACATAATAGTAGTGGCAAATGCCAACATTTTAAATAATCTTGATACTTTCATTAGCTTAATTATTATAAGATGAAAAACTATTAAGTGTAATATAATTGCGATAGTTACATAAGCTAATTTGAGGTAAGTAAGTGTCTGATCCAAGGATTACAAGGGCATTTGTTGAGGACAATACTTGGGACAATACATTAGACTAAAAGTGTAAAGCACTATTTATCAACAGGTTAATATTGTTAGCTTTTTTTTACAGATTGAAGCAACTCCGTTTTTACCTCCTCTATTTTATGGTATGCAACTCAAAAATGACCTAAACTCTTCTGGGTTGGTATAGGGTTTATTTAACTTTTGGTAATGCAAACAACTCCTCGGTTTATGCTGTTTTCGCAGAGTAGACTCTGGTGATGTAAGGCAATATTATGATCGTAAAAAACGATTTATGCAATCTAAAAAATCTATTTCTTAAATACATTGATTACTGCTACATTTGCATTAAAAAAAAAGCAGATGAAAAATATTTTATTAATCAACGGACACGAGTTTTACGAATTTGCCAAAGGGCAATACAATCAGACATTGTTTAAGGTACATGAAGACATCTTAAGCAAGCAGTTTAATATCACAAAAACCATCATTGAAGATGGGTACGATATTGCAGAAGAACAAGAAAAGTTTAAACGGGCAGATATTATTGTTTTTCAATTTCCTGTTTATTGGTTTGGAATGCCAGCGGCTCTTAAAAAATACATCGATGTAGTATACGCATACGGGGTGTTTTTTGGAATGGGTAACGAGTCGAGTCAGGCAGGTGAGCAACCAAAATATGGTTTTAGCAATGGCTTGATGCCAGGCAAAAAATACATGCTTTCTATTACAACCAATGCTCCCAACGAAGTTTTTAACGATGAAGATGGTTTTTTTGAAGGCAAAGACCTCGAAGGCTTCTTATTCAATGTTCACAAAACGCATCAGTTCTGTGGTATGACACCGCTCAAAAGCTTTGCAGCAGACAATGTAATCAAGAATCCACAGCCTGAAGCTCACTCAAAGGATTTAGAAGTACACTTAAAGTCAACAATTGTAACACCTTTTGCCAAGCCCAGGCAAGCAGCGAAACTGTAACAAAACCATAGCTGTTTTTTTAATCCTGGTCAGATAATTAACCCAATAACCTTTAACTATTTAACAGGGAGTAACCATTATGAGTCAACCATTTTTTACCATTGCTAAACTCACCGCCAAAGAAGGTAAACTAGCGGAATTAGAGCAAGTGCTAAATAAGTTAGCCGAAGCAACCAGACAAGAAGCTGGGGCACATGACTATTTTTTCATCAAAGATGCCCAAAACTCTAATACTATTCTATCTTTTGAAAGGTGGGAAAATGAAGAGGAGGAGACTAAACACTGGAGTACCCCTCACTTGAAACATGCCTTCACCAAATTACAAAATCTGTTGGAAGAAGAAGCCATCATTCATAAAGGACACCAAATTATTTAATGTTATGAACAAAACAATTTTAATTACAGGAGCAGGCTCAGGCTTTGGCAAAGGTGTAGCGTTTGGACTTGCCAAAAAAGGGCATCACGTAATTGCTACAGTAGAAAACTGGCCACAGAAGAGCCTGCTAATGGCAGCAGCAAAGGCCGAGAACATCCAACTCACTATAGATAAACTAAACTATCTGGAAGAGGGGGATATTGACAATGTCATAGGTAAATACGGAGATGAGGTAGATATTGTAGTCTTGAATGCTGCAACCGGCGAAACAGGGCCCATTGCCGAAGTTCCTGTAAAAAGAATTCAAAGGGTGTTTGAAGTAAACGTATTTCAAACCATTGCAATCGCCCAGCGGTTTGCCAAAATATTTGTAGCCAAAAAAAAGGGCAAGATTGTGTTTACTTCGTCAATCGCGGGCTTTATCACCTTTCCATTTTTGGGGCCTTATGTAGCCTCTAAACATGCACTGGAAGGGTTAGTGCAGTCTATGCAACAGGAAATGGCAGATACTGGGGTGAAAATAGCAACCATTAACCCTGGACCCTTCAGAACAGGGTTCAATGATAGAATGTACGATACAGTAGACCAATGGTACGATCCATCACAAAACTTTACAAAAGAACAGCCTATCAGAGATGTACAACAGTTGTTTGCTGGTGACGAGCTACAGCTTGATCCACAAGGCATGATTGATTACATGATTGAAAAAATCCCTTTAGATGCGCACAATTTCAGAAATGTATTCCCTGAAGAAGCCATTGCAGATGTAAAAAAATACCAGGATTCGCTTTGGAACAAGCAAATAGGATGATTGAGCTTACCTTGAGGTTTTGTCTTTAGAATGACGGGTTTAAAACCCACGATGAGTTCTGAGAAAGCTTGATCTATTTTACTCAAGTACAGGGTAGGGTTTACATTGTTTATTCCCGGATTTAAATTTTATTTTCAAATCCGGGAATTCATTATTTGATCATTAAACCACAGTTTCAGTACAGATGCTTTCCAGCTCCAGTACCAAATCGCGGTTTATGCAAAAGGGACATTTCTTTTATACCAATGCTCCGTAGTGATTTCAAGTGAAAATATTTACTGATAATCAGCAAGTTAAGTCCTATTTACAGGAGCGTTTGTGGTGCAAAAAAATTCAAAAAAGAATTTAGTAGACAAAATCACTTTCACTCTTTGCTTATCAAGCATAAGTAAGGTGAACATTTATTTGAGTCTACTATAGACTGACTAATACCAAGTCTGATTGAAAACCCATACAAACTCACTTGTAGTGGCCTTAACACAGCCGACCAAGTGCTTCGCTCTCGTTATCCGCTCTCTTGGTCAGCTGCGCTTAAGACCAAGAGGAGGGGACAAGCTTGGTGATGGCTTTTAGATGTAGACATACAAAGAATTTAGTGTACAAGTAATGGCAACGATTTGGTATACCAAGTAATGTAAAAACAGTGCACTACCCAATCATCGCTTCACCAGCAAACGCCCGGTTTTTACCTGATTGTCGACTCGAATCTGATAAATATAGTAACCATTGCTCACCTTAGAACCATTATTGTTTGTGGCATCCCAGGTAATGTGACGATTCCCCTTATTAAGTACTTGTTCGTTGGCCAGGGTTTTTATTATTCGCCCCGATTGGTCTATAATACTTAAGCTTACTTTGGCAGGCTTCACCAGCGAAAACTCAATGGTAGTCAAATTGGTCACTGGGTTAGGGTAAACCTTGACTGTAGTAACTGGTTTATTTACCGAGGTTGGCAATGAAGCGGTAGTGCGGGCTGAAGTACCACCTGGCACAGGGTTATTCACATTAATATGAATGTTTTGCACCACAGAAGAGGGGGAATTAATCAAGTGACAAGGCTTGCCCGAATAATAGAAAGTATTCCGACCAATAATCAAATCTTTGGACGAATCCCAACTTTCGAAAATATAAGAACTTCCCTGGTTCCAATAATTTACCTCAATGGCAGGCATCCAACTGAGGTTGTCTGGATCGGGTTTGAAGTGAGGCACATCTATATGTCCCTTCTGTAATCGATTGTCCCAAATAGTGATTTCATGGCTATCTTCCAAATGATACTGATCGCCCACATAAATAGAGGTAAGCCTTACATCATGTATATTGTTGGCACGAATGTAAATCCCCTCTCCGGATACGTGCATACCGTGCCAGCCCACATGGTGAATATGATTATTGACAATCACAAAATCACGACGGTTCCAAATGTCACTGGAGTGGTAACCAGTAATACCGTCCATGCCAGTACGGGTAATGGTACAACCATCAATAGTTACTCGCTGAGCACCTGGTATATAAATGCCATGTACCCTTACATCGGCCACATAGGTTTGTTTGATGAGCACATCTCTGGAGCGAACCGCCACAATACCAAAAGCAGAACCATCGTATATGTTGCAATTATTAATTTGCAAATTGTGCATTTTTTTCAATAGCAATATGTCGCCATCAGTAACAGTGTTTCGGGTGCTTTTAAAAGTACAACTATGCAACAAAAGGTGATAATTATCCAGATTGGGGTCATTGTACACAATATTTTTAGCCCGGTGCTTTCCATCAAAGGTAATGCCTCTTACTGTTACATGGTTCCCTTGAACGACCAGCACGTGTTGATCGTTTGGACTTAATGCAGACACACCAAAAGAAATAGTGATGCCCGCAATCATTCCCCGCAGGGTCACGCCTTCTTTCATGATCAAGGGAGTGGTAATGTTGTAGTTGCCTGGGTGACCAATGTACACTTCGTCTCCTGGTTGTGAAATGCTCAACAAATGGCCAATAGAACCATAGTTGTTTACATTGGCATGGTCGCTAAAATCAGCAGGAGCCGCCGCCCAACGAAAAATGCCTGCCGTGGCGTTTTGGCTCATGAAAAACAAGCACAGGAGGTGAATGATGAGGGTAATTTTTAGTCGCATTTTAATTCGGTTTAAGTAATTAATCAATGATTCAATTAACAGCATGAACTTATGCTTTGCCTGGTTAGGTCTTGGTAATCTTATTGAACAGGCTATAGCTGTTAGCTATGTGTTGAGGCTAAATTTCTAACAAAGATAGGAAGGGGGCAAAATTTGACCAGGCATAAATTCGGGACATTGAGTGAGACAATGATCATTAAAAAACTGCTTAAAAGTTGATTGAGGGCTTATAAAATAATTTTGGGAAAATGAGTATAAAAAAGCCCCTGACTGATGATGAGCAGGGGGCTGATTGATAGTAACTATTGCTTGATGATGGGTTGGGTAATTTTAATATTACTCAAAGAACTGGTAACTTTGATGAGGTATTTCCCCGGAGCAAGCAAACCTACACTTAGCGGAATTTGATTATTGCCTGCCGGAAAACGCTTGCCAATAAATAAAGTCTTCTGAGCGACCCCATTCAGGTCAAACACCTCTACGGTGAGGTCTTCTGCCTGAGGTAAATGTATCTGTAAAGTGGTCTTTTGTACAACTGGATTGGGGTAAATATTCAGTCCTACAACTTCGGGTTGGGTAATGCTCTGGTAATAATTGGTTTGACGGAAACTGTTACAGTCTAAAGGTTCCAGTGTTTGTGACCGGATAAAATCAGTGGTACCTGCTACAAAAAAAGCAGCCCCTATAACAACTACAGAGCCCTGTCCTGCTAAAATCCCACCAATAGCCACTACTCCTCCAAAAACCTGTTTGACCGCTCCTTCAAACCTGAGTTGTTTAGCCACCGTGGTAGCTGCAAAAGAGCATCTTTTGCAGTTTGTACCTACCCTGGTACTGTTGGCATAAAAGTCACACGTATAATTATCATCAGGTTGGGTTTGGGCATTAGGGAAGTCCCCCAGTAAATCATTCAGGTCAATTTCTTGGTAACCTGAACTACTCCCCGAACCATCTACTTTTTCATATTCTATTTTAGGAGGCGAGTCATACTCACCAATTTTACTGAGTCCAAAGGTGCCCACTGTAAACAACTCATACCGCCCTCCAAAGCCTGAAATTTTTAGTTTAAGCATAGGTTTATCTTCTCCATTGGGTTTTGAACACTTCACTGAGCCTCCGTTGATTTTTATGTGAAACCCGTTGAGGCATCCGAAGTTTTTATCTTCATTAGAAACCTGCCTGGAGGTTTCCATTACTGTAGGGGCAGATTCTACTTTAGCTAAGGCCAGTTGAGAGCGTTGAGCAGTAACTGAGGTAAAGCCCCATAGTACAAACAGAATAGTGAGTAGTACTATTGTTGTATTTGTTGTTTTCATTGTTTTCATTGTTTTATAAAATAAGATAAGTTGTAATTGTTTGAATATGTCTTTTTGCTTTTTTTAGAATTAAAAACCCTCTGTTTTATCATTGAAAATAATGGCATGGATGTCTTCAAAGTTGATGGAGCCTCCTACCCCCTCTTTGATATAATAGGCACCAGAGTAGCTCTTATTGTCGGGGCGGAAAGCATAAGGAACCAATACAACATCTGTAGAGTTTACATATATCCGAATGCGGTTATAAGTGCCATTTCCGCCAAAAACGTTCGTTTGTTTGTAACCAGATGATTGAGGTTTTATATGAAAAATATCGTCACCATCTCCTCCGTGCATTTCTCCACCTCCTTCTGCAATAAAGAGTTTGTCATTGCCAGCCCCTCCATATAAGATGTTTTTGCCGTTTCCTCCTATAAGAGTGTCATCACCATTGCCCCCATATAACACATCATCTCCTTCGCCTCCCTTTAGCAAGTCGTTGCCTCCCTTGCCCCGGATAACATCGTTGCCCCCGGCTCCAAACAATTGGTCATCACTATTGGAGCCCGTCAGCACATTGTTATTATGATTGCCCCGAAAAACGGCATTGGTGACGCCTTCTCCTATGTGTTGGTAAGAGGTTGGGAGGGTTTGTTCTTTGTTGACACAAGCGTAGCCTATAAATAATAGGGTGATTAATAGTAGCAGATTTGATTTTCGCATAATTGATAGCAAGTTTAAAAGTGTGTAATATAATTGGTGTATAGCTGGTTGTAAAGACCTATTCAAACCCTGCCCAAACCTTTTTCAGGCGTGGCAAGGAGCAGTCATATTTTTTAGCCTGGTAACGAATGCGCTTGAAACCACTGGCAGCATTAATGTTGGCAAATAAGGGGAATTTGTCCAAGGTTTTATTGTTGCGGAGGCAAAGTACCTGCTGCCCTTTTTGGGCTGGGTCTATCACTCCATCATAAACAATGTGAGGAATACGGTTGGGCTTAAACGGAATATCTTTAAGCTTTCGGTGAAAAGCAGGAGAAAGCCTTGAACGACTATATACATTGTTATAAATAGCCACCTCACCAGGGTATGGGTTATACTTTTCATAGGTAGTTTCAATACCAATCAGGTCATAATGAAATACCCCCGTACCCAAGGTTTTATTATTCGCTATTTTGTTGGCAAAAATCTCTACCTGAGAGGTAGCTACTACTACAATGCCACTGCCCGAAGGCACTCCTGCCACCATGGCCATGGCAGGAGCAAAATTGGGAAGGTTATTTCTGACTACCTGATTCTCAAATACCCTTACCTGCCCTCCATTAGGCACCACTACAGTGGGTACATCCATCACTAATATGCCACAAGTGTTATTCATTGCCAGGTTGTTGTATACATCTACTCTGGTAGAGTTTTCCAGGTTAATACCCGTCACATTTTTCTCTACCTCACAGTAGCGTATCACAATGTCGTGTGACTGCCCCACATAGATGCCAGCATCGCAAGCTCCCCGTGCCTGACAATATTCAATGAGCACCTGTTGACACATTACAGGATACAAACCATAAGCACCATAAGAGTTGTCATGGGTGCCCCCCCATTCGGTTTCCACATTTCTAAAAGTTACCCCTACTACGTTGATGGCTTTTATAGCATCTCCTTTGGCTTCTTTTACTGTAAAGCCTTCCATGACAATGTGACGACTATTAGCTATTTTGATGCCCTCAGCGCCCGATTTTTGATTTTTGAAGTTCAATACTGTTTTGCCCATGCCTGCCCCCCTGATCGTTACATTTTTTTTACTTTCCAACGACAGACTTTTCTCTAAAAAGAAAATGCCTTTGGGCAGATGAACTGTGTCGCCCTCTTCAGCCAAAATCAATTGTGTTTGTAGCTGTTTGTATAGGTGGGGTTGGGCATACCCCCGCTTAAACATAAAGTTGCCCAGCACAATGATGATAAAAAATAAGGATTTCATGTATAGTCTGCAGAAAAGAGGAAAAACCTGAAAGGCAATTAAAACAGCCCTTCAGGTTAGGCTTGGGTTCAGTTGTTTTATTATAATTTAATGAATGCCTGAGTTAGTTGAATGCTACCAGTAGCGCTGGTTATTTTCACCAGATATTTGCCTGTAGCAAGCTCTCCCAATTGCATAGGAATACGGTTTTCACCTGCTCTAAATTGTTTGCCTACAAATACTGCCTTTTGAAAATGTCCATTAATATCAAACACTTCTACTGTCAAAGACTCCTCTTGTGGCAAGTGAATATGCAAAGTAGAGGTCTCTTTTACAGGGTTAGGGTACATTTTTAAACCTGCTACGGCTGGCTGGCTTATCCCTTGGTAATAGTTAGTTTTCCGCAAAAGATTACAATCACTTAATGTTGCTAAAATTGAGGTAGTAAAGCTTGCTGTCCCCAAGGCAAAAAAAGCACCTGCGGTAGTAAGTTGGGTAGCTACCGCCAAGGCAGTAGGTGCTACAGGGCCTGCTACTACTGTAGCTATTCCTACTACTACAGCCCCTGTTCCAACCGCAGCCAACACTAGCGCTGCCCCACTTGGGTTACATCTTTTACAGTTAACATTCATTTTACTGCCAGAAGAATTACCATAAACATCACAGTCGTACTTTTCGCCAGAACTTTGGGGCTGCACTGCTTTGGGCAAATCTCCTAATATCTCAGCTACAGGTATGTCTTTGTATCCATCGCGCTCCCCATCATTGCTTACTTTTTCATAGCTTACTTCAGGGGCTTCCTCAAAGGTTCCCCGGCTTATGGGCTGACCATTGTTACCAATTGCAATTGCTTCATAAGGTTTGTCGCCTCCTTGTATGCCAGGTGTCCACTCTATCCGGGCTACTGGAACAGGGGTTTCAGGGTCAGCACCCGAAGGCACACTAGGAAAAGAGCAGCCAATGCTTCCACCGTTGAAGCCCAAATGAAAATTGCCCACGCAACCAACAAAGTGCGTAACTTTGTTGGTATCCTTTTTTGCTTTGTACAACTTGTCGATACCCGACTTAGGGGAAACAGTTGCCAAAGCTAGCAACGGTTCTTTGTCTATCTCTTGCTGAGCCAGCACTGGAGTAAGCCCCCATAGTACTAACAAAAAGGCGAGTAGCCATACGTTTCTTGTTTGTTGTTTTATCATTTTCTAAAAGGTTAAATTGTGTAAAAAAATATACTGATTGAAGATGTTTTTGAGCGAATGTCATGTCATTCAATTGGCCACCATACCTTTTCTAGTTTGGGCAGGGTACAGTTGTACGATTGGGCATTGTACCGAATATTTTTAAAGCCTTGAATTGCGTCTATATTGGCAAACAAAGGAGCCTTGTCTTGCACCTCATTGTCTCGAATACACAACGCTTGCTGCCCTTTTTTGACTGGGTCTATCACTCCATCATAAACAATGTGAGGAATACGGTTGGGCTTAAACGGAATATCTTTAAGCTTTCGGTGAAAAGCAGGAGAAAGCCTTGAACGCCTATATACATTGTTATAAATAGCCACTTCACCAGGGTATGGGTTATACTTTTCATAGGTAGTTTCAATACCAATCAGGTCATAATGAAATACCCCCGTACCCAAGGTTTTATTATTCGCTATTTTGTTGGCAAAAATCTCTACCTGAGAGGTAGCTACTACTACAATGCCACTGCCCGAAGGCACTCCTGCCACCATAGTTCCTTTAGGAGCGAAGTTTCGGTAATTATTACGGTATATGTTGTTTTTAAATACCCTCACCTGCCCACCATTGGGGATGGCTACCGTGGGTACATCCATCACTAATATGCCACAGGTATTGTTGTAGGCTAGATTTTGGTACACATCTACCCTGATAGAATTTTCGAGGTTGATGCCCGCCACGTTTTCTTCTACTTCACAGTAGCGAATCACAATGTCGCGCGACTGCCCCACATAAATGCCCGCATCGCAAGCTCCCCGTGCCTGACAATGCTCCACAAGTACCTGCTTGCATAATACTGGATACAGCCCATAAGCTCCCACAGGCGACGTGTCCCATTCGGTTTCCAGGTTACGAAAAACAAGCCCAGTAACTGCAATGGCTTTGATGGCATCGCCTCTGGTATTTTTTACGCTCAGGTTTTCCAGGGTAATATGATGACCTTGAGTTATCCTTATACCTTCGGCTCCAGATACCTGGTACCTAAAATCAAGAATGGTTTTGCCCAGACCTGCTCCCCGAATGGTGATGTTGTTTTTGCTTTCCAGCGAGAGGCTTTTTTTGAAGTAAAAAATCCCCGCAGGTAAGGCAATGGTATCACCCTGGGCTGCCATAATAAGTCGGGTTTGTAATTGTTTGTAGAGGCTGTCATGGGTCTTTTGAGCCGCTACATGACACCACCCAATACATAGCAAGCACCACAGATAAAAGGCTTGTTTTTTCATAACCAAAATAGGTTGGATAAAAGAGGCTGCCTCAGAATAATTTTAAAGAAAATGTTTTAAACACCAGACAATGCGCCATTAATAATCGTAAGACCACCTACTCATTTGACGAGGCACTACACAGTGCGCTCAGGTACTGGAATCAAGGCTGGCTTTTAAAAGCTTACCTGGCTGGTTCCCCCCGCTTTGTGAGATTGCAAACTGTTGGGTAATCAAACATTTTTCCTTAGAGGTAATGCGCTAAAGTTTGTGTGCTGAAACAGCCTCATCTTTCAAGATAAATTATTGTTTAATAATGACTTGCGATACCTTGATGTTGCTCAACGAACTGGTCACTTTGACAATGTATTGACCAGCTACCAGCGAACTTAAATCCAGCGGAATTTGGTTATTACCTTCGGGAAAACGCTTGCCCACTAGCAAGGTTCGCTGTGCCTTGCCGTTCATGTCAAACACCTCTACGGTGAGGTCTTCGGTCTGAGGCAAATGGATTTGCAAAGTGGTGTTTCGCTGCGCTGGGTTGGGGTAAATGTTCAATGCCACTGTTTCAGGTTGGGTAATCTGCTGATATTGCTGCTTGGTTTTACGTGCGTTGGTGCAATTGGCCAGAGGACTCACAATAGGAGGCGTGAGGGTAACACTTCCTGTCACAAAAAAACTTCCGCCTGGTGAATATCGACTGGCCACTGGAACAACTGCCCCAGCAGTTGTTCGGCTAGAAATGGATACTGGAGATCCCAGTCTGAGGCTTTGCCCAGAAGGATGGCCCAGCTTGAGTAAAGTGTTGGCGCTGTTGCATTTCTTGCACTCTACCATCAACACACTGGTCGACATATTGCCAAAAATATCACAGTCCAGGTCCTCGCTGCTGGTTTGTGAATATACCGCCGCTGGAAAGTCCCCCATCATTGCGCCAGTAGGAACAGTTTTGTAGCCATCTCCTCCGTCTTGTGGGTCTACAAATTCGTACCTCAAATCAGGAGCTTCGCTATAGCTGCCCCGACTAATGGCCGTACCACTTGAACTAATGGTATAAGGATAATAGGTAATGGAGCCTCCACCACCGCCACCACCACTGAGCGATACTCGACCTAATGGAACTGGAGTATCATTGGCATAAGCTCCCGAAGGTAAAGCAGGTGAAGAACATCCTATGCCACCTGTACCAAAGCCCAAATGAAAATTATCCACACAACCAAAAAAAGGGTTGTTGGTATCTTTGGGAGTGGCAGGCAAAGCCAACTTTTCTTTGTAAGAAGCAGTGGCTAAAGCCAGTAAATTGTTTTGGTTTGATAAGGGAGTTTGAGCAAACACTGGGGCAAGCCCTCCCAACACTACCAGCAAAGCCAGTAGTTGGCGGGTTATTCTTTGTTTTTTCATTATTTTATAAAGATTAAGTGATAAGATTAAATGCATACTGGTTGTTGGTTTCATTTGAACTGTAGCCATACCTTTTCTAGTTTGGGCAGGGTACAGTTGTACGATTGGGCATTGTACCGAATATTTTTAAAGCCTTGAATTGCGTCTATATTGGCAAACAAAGGCGCTTTGTCTTGCACCTCATTGTCTCTAATACACAATGCTTGGTCATTTTTTGTAGCCGGGGCGACAATGCCATCAAAAATAATATGGGGAACAGGCTGTTTGCCAAACCTCAGGTTTTTCAGGTTTTTGCTAAAAGTAGGAGGCTCACCAGCCCTTAGGTAGGTGTTATGGTGAATGCTTACCTTACGGGAGTAATGGTCAAAATAAATGGAGTCAAACTTAGAAGAATCTACCGTGGCAAAACTCATCACCCCGGTGCCCATGGTGCGGTTTCCTACAATTTCGTTGTTAAAAATTTCTACAAAGGGATTAGATACTACCATTACCCCTGTACCCGAGGGTATTTTGGTGACAATTTCGCCCCAGGGACCAAAGTTTTTATAGTTATTGTAGTAGACCTTATTGGCAAATACCCGGGCGTGTCCCCCATTATTCATCAACATGGGCACGCTGCATACCAAGATACCTACCGCGTTGTGCATGGTAAGGTTTTGGTATATATCGGCCCGTACCGAGTTTTCTACATTAATGCCTGATGTATTGTATTCAGCCTCGCAATAGCGTACTACAATGTCGCGCGATTGCCCCACATAAATGCCCGCATCGCAAGCCCCCCGAGCCTGGCAGTGTTCTACCAATACTTGCTGACACATGACCGGGTATAGCCCATAAGCCCCCTGAATGCCCTTGCGTTTGCCTGTCCATTCGGTTTCTACCCTTCTGAAAGTAATTCCCTTGACCCGTATGGCTTTGATGGCATCTCCTTTGGCCTCTTGCACGGTGAGGTCTTCTACGGTGATGTTGGTGCCATTGCTGATGTAAATGCCTTCGGCTCCATCCACCTGGTGTTTAAAGTTGAGCACAGTTTTGCCTATGCCTGCCCCCCGGACGGTAACATTTTTTTTACCTTCCAGCGAAAGGCTTTTTTTGAGGTAAAAAATGCCTTCAGGCAAGGTAAGGGTGTCGCCATTTTGCGCCAGGATAAACTGGGTTTGCCATTTTTTATGGAAATTGGATTGGGCGCAAGCTGCGTTTGCCAAAAAACAAAAGAAAAATAAAGGTAAGCTCAGGCATTTCATAAAACATAGTGGTAATAACCCCTCAACCCAGTTAGCCATTGACCCAAGGGGAGTTTAGTAAATTATTTTTTGATGAGTCGTTTACTGACGCGTAGTCCCTGATTGCCCGACACCTTGATAAGGTATTGACCCGAAAGCCAGGTACGGGTATTGACAGGCAATGTATTGGTGCCAGCAGGTAAGAGTTTGCCCAACAACAAGGTTTGGAGCAATTTGCCGTTATTGTCAAATACCTCGATGGTAATTTCATCGGACTGAGGCAAATATACTTGGATATTGGCTTGGGGGGCTGCCATCGGATTAGGGTATACCTGTACCTGGGCAGGGCGAGGGAAGCCAATGCCTGTATGGTTGGTTGTTTGGCGTTGATTAACAAAACCTGGACAAGCACTTTCTTTGGCACTTTCATCTAATTCTTCTTCTTGTTTTCCAGTTAAAGCATCCAAGGCTGCACTTACACCAAAGCTGGCGAAAAAGGCTTGCCAATTAAGCTTACCGAAAAAAGCGGCTGTGCCACTCACAAATGTTGCAACTTTAGATATGGCACTCGCATTTTCCAATACCTTTTTTTCACCATTGTCCGGTTTTAATTCCCTTTTAGGCTTAGGCTTTGAGCCACAAGATTGACACAAAAAACCAACCCCTCCTGTAGGTCCACCCGAATCATAGCCCCCACAATAATAGTTGGGGTCATCAGCAAAAGCTGCTTCTACTACTTCCTTGGGTATTGGGTAACTCTCCCAAGGACCATTTCTTTCCCGTTCAAATTCTATATTAGGGAAATCACTATACAAACGCCAGGAGATAACTTTGCCATCGGAGTTGATCACTGATACTCCGTATCCATCCGAATTTTTACGTATGACTACTTGAGGAGTAGCTCCTAAGCCAGTTGCACAGCCAATAAGCCCTCCATTGACCCTGACTGAGGTACCTTCTGCTGAGTGGCAACCACCAAAATTAGTGTTAGCCCCTGGCATTGTATCTCTTTTATTGAACATATTGGATAGCAGCATACGTGCTTCTACTTTACTGGCGAGCGAGAGCATTAACATGCGCTCGGTTTTTACCTGTGCAAGCACTGGAGTAAGCCCCCAAAGCACCAACAAAAAGGCGAGCAACCATAAGTTTTGTTTCTGTCGTTTCATTGTGTTATAAAGGTTAAATTGTGCAAAAAAATGCCTACTGATTGTTGGTTTCATTCAGAATTTAGCCACACCTTATCCAGTTTGCGCAACGTACAATTATATTTTTTCTCATTTTTGCGAATATGTTTAAATCCTCCGATCGCATCAATGTCAGCAAACAGGGGCGCTTGATCTAGTACTTGGTTGTTGCGCATGCACAACACTTTTTGAGCAGGTTTAGCAGGGTTGGTTATCCCATCAAAAAGAATATGGGGTACAGCATTGGGTTTTATTTCTAGCCCCGAAAAACGACGGGAAAACACTGTAGGCTTTAGTTCACGTTGGTAGGTGTTGTGGTAGATACTAATGCCACTGGCATAGGCGTTGTAGTATTTTTTGTAGCGTTTGTCTACCGTATAGTTACTCGTAATGCCTGTGCCTACCGTGTGATTATTAATAAAGGTGTTTTCAAATATTTCTACCTCTTGTGCCGCCATAACCAATATGCCTGTGCCCGAAGGAATCGTTGCTACATAATTGCCCTGAGAGGCAAAGTTTTTATAATTGTTGCGATAGAGATTGTTTTTGTATACCCTGATTTTTTTACCGTGCAAACTGATGGCAGGCAGGTTGAACACCAAAATGCCCATGGCGTTGTTATTGACCAAATTATGATATACGTCTACCCGCAGCGAGTTTTCTACCTGAATGCCCGCCACGTTTTGGTCTACCTCACAATAGCGCACAATTACATCTTGCGACTGCCCCACATATATGCCTGCTTCGGTGGCTCCGCGCGCTTCGCAATGCTCTACCAGTACTTTGTGACAAACCACTGGGTACAAGCCATAAGCCCCATTGCTGGCTTTGGGTGTCCCGGTCCATTCGGTTCTGATGCGACGAAAAACGACCCCTTCTGTCTCACTTACCTTAATAGCATCGCCCAAGGCATCTTGCACAGTGAATCCTTCGAGCACAATGTTGTTGCCATTGGTTACCCTGATGCCCTCGGCTCCTGCTTGTTGTTTTTTGAAGTTTAAGATGGTTTTGTTTATGCCTTTGCCCCGAATGGTGATGTTGTTTTTCCCTTCCATCGAGAGGCTTTTTTTGAAATAATAAGTACCCGCTGGTAACTCTATTGTGCCTCCATCGGCTACCATAATCAACTGGGTCTGAAGTTGTTTATAGACACTGTCTTGCCCCTGGGCAAAGGCACTCCAGAGCAGGAGCAAGATCCACAGGCTTATTTGTTTGTATAACATGAGTTGGTTGCTTTTTGGGGTTGCTTTGACTAAGGCTAATTTGGTCCGTTCTTTTGATTGGTTATACCTTGCAGGTCAACAATCGTTACTTGGTTTTTTTCTTCACCTCGGCGTGCACCGTCAGGCGGGTTTGAGGCTTCGAGGGGTCATTGACCGTCAGCATCACTACCAACTGGCGTTTGCCAAACTGACGTTTGCCGGGCGTGTAGTCTACCCGCAAATGGGTACTACTGCCTGGCACCAAAGTGCTGCTTTCAGCCACCACTTTCAGGCATTTGCAGGAGGTTTTTATTTGACGGATAAACAACACATCATTTCCTGTATTGGTCAGTTGAAACCTCCCTGTTTTACTTTCTCCGGTTACTGTGGCAGGCAACAGCAAACTGTCTTGTGTGATGCTTGCCTGGGCTTTTTTGTTCAAAAGCAGGGCTTTGGCGAAGTCTTCTTTGATATTGGAGGTGGCTTGTAGCCGAATACTATCTTTTTTGCCCGATATAAGTTGAATGGGCAGGCTGAACGTTTCAAAAGAAAAGCCCCATTGATCGCTGGCGGGTACATTCCAAACCAGTCCCAGACTGTCGTCTGCCTGAGGCTGTAAAACAGCAGAAGAGGTAAGCAAATGCAGTCCTTGGGGCAGGTGTAGTTGGTCTGTCAAAATTGTAATGGGTGTTTTTCCGGTGTTGGTTACAGGCAGCCACAGGGTGTCGGTTTGATTGTGCCACAGTTGCCCAAAATTGAAGAGATTGGCTTTCCAACGCAGGTTGCCTGTTATAATTGGGTAAGGGTGGGGTATTACCTCCCCTGTAATGAATACTTCAGCTTTGGTTTTGAGCCCTTTGGCGAGTAAACGAATCTTTTTATGAAACTTGCCAGGTCGCCCGTTGGGGTCATATTGCACCTTCAGGGTGCCTTGTTCTCCTGGTTGCAAGGGTTTTTGACTTACTTTGGGCACTGTACACCCACAAGTTACATAGGTAGCCTCTATCTGAATAATAGTATCAGAGGCATTGGTAAAAGTAAAAGTAGTATTGACAACTCCACCTGTTTCGTGAATGCGCCCAAACTGATGGGTGGTACGGTCAAAGCGGATGCCTTGAGCAAAGCCGATGACTTGCATAAAACATAGAATAAAGGTAAAAGTGAGTGACTTCATGGGTAATGAAAGGGTTAAATAAGTGGTAGAGAGAAGTAAGGAGAAAAAAGAAAAGTGGCAGAAGCCACTTTTCTCATTAATAAAAACAAAATTACTTTTTCACCAAACGGTGGGTCAATTGTAAACCCTGGTTTCCAGTTACTTTTAAGATGTAAATGCCCGCAGCTAAGTCTTGTACTTGCAAAGGAATTTGGTTCATTCCCTTGGCAAAGCGTTGACCCATGACTACAGTTTTACGATGGCTTCCTTGCTGGTCAAATATCTCAATGGTAAGGTCACCCGCTTCTGGCAAACGTAGGTTAAGGGTGCTCATCGCACTGGCAGGGTTGGGTTGTACACCTGCTACTATTGGTTGGGTGGTACCTGTGTAAAAGGAAGTTTGACGTTTAATGTCAACATCACAAGCCTCAAGTGCGCTGTTAGCATGTTCCTTGAGAAGAACAGAAAGCGCAAGAGCTGTTCCTGCACCAGCTGCGGTTACTACAGCCACCCCTTTAGTCCACATAACCCCTACAGCTGGTGCAGCAGCACCTCCAGTCTTCACTAATGATACCACTCCTGCCACGACTACTAGGCTAATTCCTCCGTATGTGATAAGCTTCTCTACTCCGTTAGTAGCAAACTGGGCAGCCTTTAGTATAAATCTTGTCTTATTTGTACAACCACTACAAACAGCAGCATCTATGTCAACCTTGCCGTTTTTAACCTTGGCTCTACTACTACAAGCAAATTCATCACCGTCTGCTATCTTGTCATAGTCTACCATATTATCTCCAAGTACAACAGGGGTTTTGGTAGCACCACAATCAGCACTAAGGGAAATAACCGGTGGGGTATTGGTAAAAGTATGAGAGTCTGTCACCATTTCACCGTTTTCGTTAAAATAATGTATCCTATATACACGTGTTTTTGTCCCATCATTGCCCACTACATTACGCACAGATGTCCATAAGTTTGGTCCATCACTATTTTTGTTATAAACACAGCCATAAGACTTAGTAGCACTTGTTTTTCCTCCAAACAATTCGAGGGAATTAGGACAACGACAATTGGTAGCTGATGAATTATTCTTAGCTAAGACATCACCCAACCCCAACAGGCACAGCAATCCTAGCATATATACATATTTTAGTTTCATAACTTTTCTTGTTTTAAAAATTTGATAAGTAATAAAAAAAGGGTGAAGTCTTTGCCCCATTGCTTGCAATGTGGTTGCCTCCACCCTCACCTTAATTTACCTCAATTATTTTTTTAGCTGTGCCTTTTTCAAAGCTTCAATCTCTTTTTGCTGGGCAATGGTGTGTAGGGTAAGCTCCTCAATCTTTTTCAGCAAAATTTTGGTCATGCCTCCTACATCGTAGCCATCTGCTGCTACTACTTTAGCCGAAGGCACCTCAGGCAGGTGTTGGTTTTGCTTGATAAATGCTTCAGTGTCTTTTAGGCTAGGTAGTTTATAATCGTTGGCAAATACATAGTCAGGCCAGTCGCTGCTGTTTTGCAAGTGTATTTCTTCAAACAAACCTTTGCCATCTACTGCTACCATATACCCGCTTGGCAATATCCCTGGTACACTGCCATCTATTACCAGTTTTTTGGCATGAAAAACCCCATTTTTTTGCATTAAAAACTCCCAACGGTTGGCTGCACTACCCACAGGGTCTCTACCAATGTAAAGCCCTTGGTTGTTGCCAGAGTGGTGGAACTGCCACAGGTCTACACCATTTGCTACTGTTCCATCATAAAGTATTAAATCGCGCCCTACCCACATCGACTGGTGAGAAAGAAAGTCGGCATTGGTTAATCGCAACTGATTATCATTAATAAGTTGAAGGCGAGCATCAAAGTCACTGCCATCATTCTTAAAGTCAATTCTTCCAGGATGCGTACCATTTCCCAACTCTATAAAACCCGTGGTAGTTTGTGCCTGGGTAGTGTAAGTGCCTATTACCAACAAGGCAACCAAAGCAAATGCATGTGAAAAGTATTTTCGTATGTTCATGTTAGATAATGATTTAAAAAGATTAAGAGTAAAACAAGTGTAAACATCGCGATTTATTACAGTAGCAAATCTATGGCAAAGGCAGGGATGAATGCAAGTTTACCGGGGTGACTAATTGAGGACATTCTTCGAGATTTACAAACTATAACACCAAGTAAGTGTACTGTTTTTCAGTGATTTAATTTTCTTTGCAATCATTTTAACGAAGCAATTATTCAGGACAAGTACCTGTCAGGCAAATAAGAAAATCACCACATTTACTCGTTACCTCCCTTATATTTTTTTCTTGAAAAAGTTAAATTATCTCAGTTTATAATCACGTCTTTAAACTTGTCCAAAACTGTCCTCATGCTGTCCTGTCAATTGTGGTAGTGGTGTCTGAGTAGCCCCCTACATTTGTTCCAGGTTTTTATTTAATTCATTAAACAATATTTATTATTATGAAAAAGGTTAGTTTAATTTTACTGTTAATTGTGGCAATGACAGGCTACAGTTGTTCAAACCAAGAAAAAGTAGAACCCAATAAACAAGCAGGGATAAATGCTGATTTGGAAAACGCTGTAATACCAGGCACCAGTGGCAACAATACTTTGTATGGTACTGGCGGAAATGATACCATGTATGGCTACGGAGGAAACGATACAATGTACGGAGGAGGTGGAAACGATGTATTGTACGGGGGTAAAGGCAACGATCGGTTGTATGGAGACGCAGGCAGAGACAACATACATGGACAAGATGGTGACGATAATATCTATTATCGGGCAGATGTAGATGGAGTAGATGGAAGAATGGATGGTGGCTCTGGAAACGATGCCATTCATATTATTGGCAATGTTAGCCCAAATGATGTGGTAATTGTTAACAACTGGAAGCAAATATATGTGAAAAGCCAGAAGGTAATGACTTATGGATACATTGAGCGTTTCTATGTAAATGGTCAGCAAATACTGCCTATCAACGTATATTAAACATATATACCTTGTTTAAAAACCACCACCACCTCTTTTATAAAAGAGGTGGTGGTGGTTTTTTTAGTTGCTCTACACTTGATATAAAGACCTGGGTGTAGGCTTTTATCAAGCCATATACGTTTATAGTCAGTAAAAAACACCAATCAATGAATGCCTCTAAACATGACAATAGTCCATAGTATTTAGTCGATAGTCCATAGCTGATTCGAGTAAATGTTCACCTTGTTAAATGCTGTAAACCAGTATTTTATATTAAGATTGTATACTCACTTTATTTTTAAAAGTGTTTCGGTTTTATGCCTCAACACCCCATTAAATAGTTTTTAAATTCATCAATGACTGATCACCAGCAAACAACTTTGACTAAAATCACTGCAGAGTATTGACCTGAGGAAGCAGTTACATATTTCTGAAGTATTCTCTGAGTGCTTCAGTAGAAGGCAAGTTCATTTTCTTGCGCAAACGCAATTTGGCTTTGCGGGCACTTTCGGGTGAAATATTCATAAACTCTGCTATGTCATAGGTATCCAGGTTGAGCCTGATCAAGGCACTCAACTTTAGTTCATAGGTTGTCAGTTCAGGAAAAGAAGTTTTTAATTTTTTGTAGAAACTAGGATGGGCAAGTTCAAAGGTCTGAGTAAAATTGTTCCAGGCTTCAGTAGCTTTCACTTCTTTTTTCATTTGTTTGTTCAAGGTTTGAATGTTGTCTTTTACAGTACCTTTGGCCTGTTTTATCAACTCGGTTAACTCTTGTGACCAGGTTTCTATCAACTGTTGTTTTTGTACTAAATACAAGGCCTGCTTGGTAAGTTCATGGTCTTTACTTTCAAGGTTTACCTGAAAAATCTCTTTAATTTTTTCATCTATATGCAGCTGCTCTCGCAATGCTACTTCTTCTATCTCCTTTCTTAGTATTTGTTCTTCCAGCAACTCTTTTTGGGTTTCTTTCAAAACCAGGTTCTGTAAAATATGCTTACGTTTTTGTTTGTTCCACACAGCTACTCCTATGAGCAATAATGTCATGGCCAATAAAGAAGCAATGGCAATATAAAGGCGTAGACGATTGGTAAGTTTTTGCTGTTGTATCTGAGTTTCAAACCGTTTTTCTGCCTGTTGTCGAGCTGTGGTCAGAGAGTCCTGGTATTTTCGGTATTTGTACTGATCTTCTGCTTGAGAGATTTTACGGATTATCTCTTTGTTTACCAAACTATCTTCCATTTGTTTGTATAGTTGGTAATGTGTGTAGGCCTTTTTAAAATCTTTGAGAGCTTCGTATGTTTTGGCACTTAAAGCGGCAACATCCCTGATGGCTGCCAAGCGAGCAGATTTTTGTGCTTTCGCCATTCCTTCCTTAGTAAAAACCAATACCTTATCGTATTTCTTTTGTTCATAGGCTACTGTACCCAATCCCAATAAAGTTTCACTTAACAGGGCATTTTCCTTTGTTTTTTTTCTCAAATGCAATGCTTTTCTGAAATATTTTTCTGAAACTTTATATTGCTTTTGGCTTAAATACACATTGGCTAAGCCCTGATAAGCAGCAGATTGTGTACTTTGTTCATTGGTTTTTTTTGATATACTGAGCGCATTCTGGTAAACCTGTTTTGCATGAAAGAATTCGTTTAATTGATGGTAACACTCACCCATGGCCACATAGTTGCTTCCCAATCCGTACTTATTCCCCAAGCGTTTATCAATCTTTACGGCTCTTAAGTAATATTGCAATGCTTGAGTATAGTTACCCAAGGATTTATACACATTGCCAATTTTACCATAATTAAGTGCGACAATCGTTGTGTCGCCAAAATTTTCGGCAACGGTTAATGATTGTTGGTGATACTTCAATGCCCTTGAATAGTACCCCATGTTTTGATAGGCAACCCCAATATTATTATAGCTCATTGCCTCAAAACGCTTTTCACTATATTTCATCCGTAGCTTCAACGCCTTGTAATGGTGTTTCAAGGCTTTTTTATAGTTGCCTTGCAAGGTATACACATTACCCATGTTGTTATAGCTATGTGCGATCAGGTTTTGATCCCCTACTTTTATTTTTACTTTCAGCGATTGCTGATAGTATTGCATTGCTTTAGTGTAGTTTCCTTGATTTTTGTTTACTACTCCCAAACCGTTGTAAGCATTTGCAATCCCTACCGGGTATTTTGCTTTTTGGGATATACTTAGTGTCTTGTGAAATAATCTTTCTGATTCCTTATAATGGTTTTTCATATAAGTAATCCAACCTAAACAGTAGTAAGCATCGGCTATGCCTTTTGGATAGTTGTTTTTCTGAGCCAGGTTGATAGCCAAGCTAGCATAGTAAGCTACCTTACTTGAATCGTTAAAACGATATTGTTTTGCCAATGAGTTGTACAAATTGATCTTATTTTTATCTTGTTTTGCCGCTGTTAGTAGATGTTTTAGAGAGTCGATAGTAGGTTGTTGTTGAGCAAAAGCAGGGTTTGTATACGCAAGAATGAAGAGCATAGAAAGCAATAGATGATATAGCATAAATTAACCAGTTTAATAGATTTAAAAAAGAGTATGTGGTATAGTCAGGAAGCAAAATATTTTATTACCTGATACTAATCTCTCATAAAGCTATACTTTTACAGGTGCTTTACATAAAAAAAACCGGGATTAGGGGTAGACAAACACAAGGACAATCTTGGTTTTTACTAAAGCTAATTCGCTTATAGTCAATATATTACAAAGGATTGCAAAAACATTGGGGGAAGACATCATATTCAGCAAACAATCTACATATTTCGCATAAAGTCTGACAAATCCTGATCAGATATTTTCATTTTTTTCCGCAGGCGAAAGCGGGCTTTTTTGGCACTGTCTAAAGTAATGTTGAGAATAGAAGCCAGTTCGCGTGACTCAAAACCCAGGCGCAACAACGCACATAGTTTGAGGTCATATTCGGTCAAATCAGGAAACTGTTGTTTAAGTCTTTTATAAAAATTAGGATGAGCCATTTCAAAAGTCTGGGTAAAGTTTTCCCAGGACTCTCCCTGTGACAACTCTTTTTTAATCCGTTTGACTACCTCTTTCAAACGGTTGCTCACTACCACATCTTTAGTCGTTTTTATCAACTCTCTTATTTCACGCAAGGTAAGTTCAAGCCCTTGTTGGTGCCTGATGTGATACAATGCTTGTTTGGTAAGTTCATGGTCTTTTTCTTCTATATGGTGTCTTACTTTTCGCTGTTCCTCCTGGTCTACCTGCAACTGTTCTTTGAGAATTTGCCCTTCTATCTCTTTACGCTGTAACTGCTCATTAAGTAATTGTTGTTGTACCGCTTTTAACTCCAGCACTTGTGCATTTTGTTTGCGCCTGTTTTTTTGGCGGCTCAACAACAACCCTACCCCCAGCAACAACCCCACTGCCCCAAACAACAAAGCATAAAGCCAGGCGCGGGTCGTTCGTCGTTTTATCTCAAGCGTGTTCAACTTCTGTTGTTGTTGTCTTTTCAAAGAATCTTGTTGTTGTTGAAACCTAAAAGCACTTTCTATGCGGGTTATTTTTTGCACTTCCTCTTTGTTCATGATCGAATCTCCCGCCTGGTGATAAATCTCAAACACCTGATATGCCTTTTGGTAGTCTCCCTGGGCTTTGTATACGTCTTTTAAAGTATAGGAACTGGCCGATATCTTGTCTAAATGGCCTGTTTCCTGAAACACTTTCATTGCTTTATCAAGGTATGTTACTGCTTTGGTATACTCTTTCAACCCATAGTATGCCTTGCCAATCATCATTTCTGTAGAGGCCATTCCCATTTTGCTTTTTAGCTTACGCCTGATGTTCAAGGCTTTTGTAAGTTGCGAGTGGGCAACATTGTATTTTTTTAGCTTATAATAATAACAGCCGATGTTGTGTAGTAGCCTTGCCACGCCATATTGATTGTTCAGCTTACGGTAAATACTCAATGATTGTTGATAATACCTGAGGGCGGTAGGGTAATCTTTTTGTATTTTATGCATCATTCCAAGGTGGTTATAAACACTGGCAACCCCTCTTTCCTGCTTAAGCTTTATTCTTATGTTTAATGCCTTCATAAAATAGGTTTGTGCTTGTGTATAGTCTTTCAGGTCTATATACAATAGCCCAATATTGTTACAAACCACTGCCACAGTTTTTTCATGGTTGGTGCGTTCCCAGATGTTCAAGGCTTTTTGGTAGTGATCCAGCGCCTTAGGAAAGTTTCCTTGATTAAAAAACACCCCTCCCAAATTATTATAGTTAGCCGCTACCCCAAAGTCATCTTTAAGCTGTTCTTTCAATTTAAGTGCCTTTTGGTAACTTTTGAGTGCTTGTGTATAATGCCCTTGATTTTTATAAATCCCTCCCAGTACATTGTGTATATTTGAGTTTACATTAGTGTCTTTTAACTGCTCGGCAGTAAATAATGCTTTGAACAAAGTAGCTTTAGCCAAAGAATCATAAGATAAACTTTCGTAGAGTTGTGCCAGCCAATAGTGTGCATTCATCTTACCTTTTAGGTAGTTATTTTGTCTGGCAAGTTGCAACGCTTTTTGTACATAAAAAACAGTTTGACTTGAGTCTGTTTGCTTGGCGTACACCTTTGCCAGTTGGTTATATACGGCTACTTTTTTGTGAGGAGAAACAGATTTTTCCAACGCTGCATTCAGAGAATCTATTTTCGAGAGCCGAGTTTGGGCTTTTGCCCAAAAACTACTGCAAATGATCATCAAGATCATACAAAACTGGTGAAACCTTACCATAGCTTTTATTTTGTGGTGAATAGGTGTTTTCTGGCAATTAAACTTGAGAGAATGTATAACAATTCACGGGATTTAAAATAGACAAACAAAGGGGATACATAATTTATGTATTCCAACCAGCCGATGATTTATCGGCTGATTAGAAAAAATTTACACATTCCGCATAAAATCTGACAAATCCTGATCGGATATTTTCATTTTTTTCCGCAGGCGAAAACGGGCTTTTTTGGCACTGTCTAAAGTAATATTGAGAATAGAAGCCAGTTCGCGTGACTCAAACCCCAGGCGTAACAAAGCACATAGTTTGAGGTCATATTCGGTCAAATCAGGAAACTGTTGCTTAAGTCTTTTATAAAAATTAGGATGAGCCATTTCAAAAGTATGGGTAAAGTTTTCCCAGGACTCTCCCCGTGACAACTCTTTTTTAATCCGTTTGACTACCTCTTTCAAACGGTTGCTCACCACCACCTCTTTAGTCGTTTTTATCAACTCTCTTATTTCACGCAAGGTAAGTTCAAGCCCTTGCTCGTGCCTGATGTGATACAAGGCTTGTTTGGTGAGTTCGTGGTCTTTTTCTTCTATATGGTGTCTTACTTTTTGCTGTTCCTCCTGGTCTACCTGCAATTGTTCTTTGAGAATTTGTCCTTCTATCTCTTTACGTTGCAACTGCTCGTTTAGTAATTGTTGTTGTATAGCTTTTAACTCCAACACTTGTGCATTTTGCTTGTACCTGTGTTTTTGGCGGCTCAACAAGGACCCTACCCCCAGCAACAACCCCACTACCCCTAGCAACAAAGTATAAAGCCAGGCGCGGGTTGTTCGTCGTTTTATCTCAAGCGTGTTCAACTTCTGTTGTTGTTGTCTTTTCAAAGAATCTTGTTGTTGCTGAAACCTAAAAGCGCTTTCTATACGGGTTATTTTTTGCACTTCCTCTTTGTTTATGATCGAGTCTTTCGCTTGGTGATAAATCTCAAACACTTGATATGCTTTTTGGTAGTCTCCCTGAGCTTTGTATACTTCTTTTAAAGTACCCGCACTGGCTACTATTTTGTCTAAATATCCTGTTTCCTGAAATACTTTCATTGCTTTATCAAGGTATGTTACTGCTTTGGTATACTCTTTCAACCCATAATATGCTTTGCCTATCATCATTTCTGTAGAGGCCATTCCCATTTTGCTTTTTAGCTTACGCCTGATGTTCAAGGCTTTTGTAAGTTGTGAGTGGGCAACATTGTATTTTTTTAGCTTATAATAATAACAGCCGATATTGTGTAGTAGCCTTGCCACGCCATATTGATTGTTCAGCTTACGGTAAATGCTCAATGATTGTTGATAATACCTGAAGGCTGTAGGGTAGTCTTTTTGTATTTTATACAGCATTCCAAGGTGATTATAAACACTGGCAACCCTCTTTTTCTGCTTAAGTTTTTTCCCTATCTCTAGCGACCTCCTAAAATAAGCCTCAGCCTGTGTGTAATTCATCTGGTCTATATACAATAGTCCAATGTTGTTGCACACTGTTCCAACATTTTTTTCCTGATTGAGGCGTTCCCGAATCCTTAACGCCTTCAGATAGTGGCTTAGAGACATGGGAAAATTTCCCTGTTCTGAATAAACATTTGCCATGTTGTTATAACTGACGGCCATACCAGAATAATTATTAAGTTTTGTATCTAACTGAAGGGCCTTTTGATAGCTTTTAAGGGCCTGTGCATAATGCCCTTGTTTTTTATAAACCCCACCCAGTGTATTGTATATATTTGAGATTTCAGTGGTATCTTGTAGTTGTTCGGCGCTAAACAATGCTTTGAACAGGGTTACTTTAGCTAAAGAATCGTAGAATAAACTTAGGTAGAGTTTTGCAAGCCAATAGTGTGCATCTATGGTTCCCTTTCGGTAGTTGTTTTGCCTGGCCAGTTGCAACGCCTTTTGTACATAAAAAACTGTTTGGCTTGAATCTCTTTGCTTGGCGTATACCTTTGCCATTTGGTTATATGCCGCTACTTTTTTGTGAGGAGACGCAGACTTTTTCAACTCCATATTCAAAGAATCTATTTTCGAGAAACGAGTTTGAGCTTTTGCCCAAAAACTACTACAGATGATCATACAGATCATACAAAACTGGTGAAAACTTACCATAGCTTTTATTTTGTGGTGAATAGGTATTTTGTGGCAATTAAACTTCAGAGAATATAGTTTACATAATAAATTACCGGATTTAACGTAGACATTCCAAGGGATTTTGGACAACTTATTTAAGCTTAAATCACTGTAAGTAAAGTGGTTACATATCATTTAACTGCAACAGGTAAAAAAACTCAAACATCCCGCATAAAGCTTGACAAGTCCTGCTCGGAGAGCTGTAACTTCTTCCGGAGACGAAAGCGGGCTTTTTTGGCACTATCTAAAGTAATGTTGAGAATAGAAGCCAGTTCGCGTGACTCAAACCCCAGGCGCAACAGCGCACATAGTTTGAGGTCATATTCGGTCAAGTCAGGAAACCGTTGCCTAAGCCTTTTATAAAAATTAGGGTGAGCCATTTCAAAAGTCTGGGTAAAGTTTTCCCAGGACTCTCCCTGTGACAACTCTTTTTTAATCCGTTTGACTACCTCTTTCAAACGGTTGCTCACTACCACCTCTTTAGTCGTTTTTATCAACTCTCTTATTTCACGCAAGGTAAGTTCAAGCCCTTGTTGGTGCCTGATGTGATACAAGGCTTGTTTGGTAAGTTCATGGTCTTTTTCTTCTATATGGTGTCTTACTTTTCGTTGTTCCTCCTGGTCTACCTGCAATTGTTCTTTGAGAATTTGTCCTTCTATCTCTTTACGTTGCAACTGCTCGTTTAGTAATTGTTGTTGTATAGCTTTTAACTCCAGCACTTGTGCATTTTGTTTGTACCTGTGTTTTTGGCGGCTCAACAAGGCCCCTACCCCCAGCAATAACCCCACTACCCCTAGCAACAAAGTATAAAGCCAGGCGCGGGTTGTTCGTCGTTTTATCTCAAGCGCGTTCAGCTTCTGTTGTTGTTGTCTTTTCAGAGAATCTTGTTGTTGTTGAAACTTAAAAGCACTTTCTATACGGGCTATTTTTCGTATTTTCTCTTTGTTTACCACAGAGTCAGCCGCCTGGTGGTAAATCTCAAACACCTGATATGCCTTTTGGTAGTCTCCCTGGGCTTTGTATACTTCTTTTAAAGTACCCGCACTGGCTACTATTTTGTCTAAATATCCTGTTTCCTGAAACACTTTCATTGCTTTATCAAGGTATTTTACTGCTTTGGTATGCTCTTTTAACCTATAGTATACCTTGCCTATCATCATTTCTGTAGAGGCAGTACTTATTTTGTTTTGTAGTTTGTGCTTGATAGCCAGGGAAGCTATAAACTTTTGGTAAGCACTTTTATATTTAGTCAATTCATAGTAGCACCAGCCAATATTATGCAGTGACCTTGCCATGCCATATTGATTGTTCAACTTACGGTAAATGTTCAATGATTGTTGATAATATTGAAATGCTACATTATAATTTTGACTTATCATATTCATCTTAGCCAAATTACCATATACATTCGCGATTCCTTTTTCTTGTTTGAATCGCTTTTTTATTTCTAATGACCTCATTAAATAGACTTGTGCTTGTGTGTAATCCCTCTGATTTATATATAATAGCCCAATATTATTACATGCTACACCTACCTCTTTTAGATGATTGGTCTGTTCCCAGATGTTCAAAGCTTTTTGGTAGTGGTCCAGGGACATAGGAAAGTTTCCCTGATTTGAATACACATTTGCCATATTGTTATAATTAGCCGCTACCCCAAAGTCATCTTTAAGCTGTTCCTTCAATTTAAGTGCCTTTTGGTAACTTTTGAGTGCTTGTGTATAATGCCCTTGATTTTTATAAATCCCTCCCAGTACATTGTGTATATTTGAGTTTACATTAGTGTCTTTTAACTGCTCGGCAGTAAATAATGC
The DNA here is from genome assembly GCF_000169175.1 of Microscilla marina ATCC 23134. Taxonomy (NCBI): domain Bacteria; kingdom Pseudomonadati; phylum Bacteroidota; class Cytophagia; order Cytophagales; family Microscillaceae; genus Microscilla; species Microscilla marina. The sequence goes on along the minus strand of NZ_AAWS01000024.1, from coordinate 107,454 downwards.
TTTGAACAAAGTAGCTTTAGCTAAAGAATCATAAGATAAACCCTTGTAGAGTTTTGCAAGCCAATAGTGTGCATTCATCTTACCTTTTAGGTAGTTATTTTGCTCAGCAAGTTGCAACGCCTTTTGTACATAAAAAACAGTTTGACTTGAGTCTGTTTGCTTGGCATACACCTTTGCCAGTTGGTTATATACGGCTACTTTTTTGTGAGGAGAAGCAGATTTTTCCAATGCCACATTCAAAGAATCTATTTTAGAGAGACGAGTTTGGGCGTTTGCCCAAAAACTACTGCAAATGATCATCAAGATCAGACAAAACTGGTGAAACCTTACCATAGCTTTTATTTTGTGGTGAATAGGTATTTTGTGGCAATTAAACTTGAGAGAATGTAGGTTACATAATAATTTACCGGATTTAACGTAGACATTCCAAGGGCTCTTGGACAACTTATTTAAGCTTAAATCACTGTAAGTAAAGTGGTTACATATCATTCAGTTGCAACGAGTAAAAAAAAAAAATTTAAATATCCCGCATAAAGCCTGACAAATCCTGCTCGGATATTTTCATTTTTTTCCGCAGGCGAAAGCGGGCTTTTTTGGCACTATCTAAAGTAATGTTGAGAATAGAAGCCAGTTCGCGTGACTCAAACCCCAGGCGCAACAGCGCACAAAGCTTGAGGTCATATTCGGTCAAGTCAGGAAACCGTTGCCTAAGCCTTTTATAAAAATTGGGATGAGCCATTTCAAAAGTCTGGGTAAAGTTTTCCCAGGGACTTCGCCGTGAAAACTCTTTTTTAATACGTTTTGCCAAGTCTTTTAGACGAGTTTTCGCTGGAGAATCATTTAGTTTAATCATTTCCTGAATTTCTTTCAGTGCCACTTCAAGCAGTTGGGTGTATTGAATCAGATACAACGATTGTTTGGTGAGTTCATGGTCTTTTGTTTCAAGTTTCTCCCTGATCACAAGTTGCTCATGTTGATCTGTTTCCAATTGCTGATGCAAAATTTGTCCCTCTATTTCTTTGTATTTAAGCTGTTGTTGTAACAATTGTTTTTCTGTATTTTTAAATTTAAGCAATTGCTCATTTTTTTTATGATTGTTCTTTATCAGCCATCTGAGCCAAACAGCTCCCAAACATAAAACACCCATTCCAACGGCTAAAAACAATACCTGTATTTGTTTATAGCGGTTTTGCTCTTGCAACAATTTATTTTCTTTTCCCTTCGCCTTTAACAACTCTTCTTTCTCTTTTAGACCATAATTTACCCGTAAAAACGCTGTTTGTTTTGCTTTTTTTATATCATTCAACTCTTGTCGAATCCTGCTATGTTTTTGATGGTTTTTCAATGCGCCAAAGAAATCTCCTTGCAATGAATCGAGCACATATTGATGGCGATAGCTTTCTAATAATATATCCTTGGCATTTAATTGTTCTGCAATTTTTACGGCTTCACTAGCATATTCTCTTGACTTTGGGTAGCGTTTCAAACGGGTCATTACTTTGCTTACATCATTGGCTACATAGGCCTTGTAGTACTTATCGTTGATTTGTTTGAATATGGAATATGCTTTTAAATAATGACTCAGAGCCTTTTGGTATTGCTGTTGCTCAAAATAGATGCTCCCTACTCCATGCAAGCTGGTTCCCTGTTGGTGAAGCATTCCTTTTTTTTCAAAATACATCAATGCTTCGTTGTATACTTCCAAAGATTTTTGGTAGTCCTTGTCAGCAAAATATAATACCGCAATATTGCTTTTGATGTTCATCTCAAAGGCTTTGTGACTTACCTTGACTGCCATACTTAAAGCTTTGTTGTACAGCTTCAACCCTTGTTCGTATTTTTCTAGTTTGGTATATACACTTGCTATACCTGTGAGGCTATATAACAACTTGGTGGTGTCACCTAACTTCGAATGTATCTCTAAAGCTTGATTGTACAGCTTAAGAGCCTCTTCGTGCACGCTCTGAAATTCATATACCTGCCCCTGAAGGCGATATATATCAGCAATGTTACTGGCATCACTTATTTCTTTAGCAAGCTCAAGCGCTTTTTTGCTATACAAAAGTGCTTGACCATAATCGGCTAAATTGCGATTAATTTGTATAAGGTTGATATAGATACTTACCTGATGTTTTTTCTGAGTTGACAGTTCTAAAGCCTCCAGGTAGTGTTTTTGAGCTTCGGCAAAGTTTCCTGTATTGCTGTATACATTGCCTAAGTTATTGTGTATTTTCACCTTCAACTTGACCAAATCTTGCTCTTTACTTGTGCTTACTTTTTTCAAAAACTCAAAAGCTTTTTTATAAGCTGTGGTAGCTTGTTTACTTTCATTTTGGTCGTCCATCATATTCCCCTTGAGCAAGTATACTTTTGCCAGGTCTTTAAAACTTTGTGCTTCTTCATAAAACAACCTTGCCTTATTTAGGTGAGTCTGGGCTTGTGGGTATTTCTTAAGTTTGGTGTACAATACTGCCAGCGTTTGATTACTTGCAGCAATTTGAGATGCTTTAGCTTGATGGGTGGCTATGTTCTGGGCTTTTTTTGCATACTGCAACCCTTTTTCGGGGCTAATGCGCCTATAAAGCATAGCTAATTGGTTGAGTATAGTGATTTGCTGGGTATGATCGGGGCGGTTTAACAAAAGTAGTTGAAGGCTGTCAATGGTTTTTCGCTGAGCCGGGCTTTGGTGAGATAAAAAGAAAAACACAATAAAAATGCTGCATATTGAAATCCGGAAATACAGTAGCATAGCAGTGTTGTAAATATGTATAGTGGTATATTTTAGCGTAATTCAATAAGTGAAAAATACTGAATAATTGTTATATTGCTAGAAATAACATCAACTATTTTTAGGCGAATAGTAAAATACAGTGTCCACTGATATACAACAGCTCACAAAAGCTCAATATCTTCCTACAAAAAACAATACCAATCTACCTACCAAATATCATATGAAAATTTAGCTGGCAGATTGGTATACACTCCTTGGTTATTTAACCAATTTATACACTTCTTTTCCTATTTTCAAGAAATACAACCCCTTACTAAAAGAGGAGAAGTCAATCATTCCTTGATACTGAAGTGTTTTCAAGACTTGACCTTGTGCACTCAAAACTTGAACTTGTGTCCCTTTTTTCACCCCTTTTACATAAAGTCTATCATCTACCGGATTGGGGTAAACAATAATTTTTTGTGATTGTTCTAATGTTGTAAATGCAGGCTCAGCAGTTTTCACTTCGGCCTTGGCAGAGCGATAAGACGCACCATTAATGGGACAGCCAACACATTGTGCTCTAATCCAGAAAATGTCAAAGGAAATATTTACTCCATTGACTGGATCAAGGCGTAAGCGGGTGATCTTGCCGTTCCAGGCAGCGTTAGCTCCCACATTAAAAGTAAGGGTTTGATAGTTACCATTGCCTGTATAATTTATAGAAACTACCTTACTTCCTCCATAAGCCCCATCGGTATTGGTAGTAAAAAACAACTGCACCAAGGTATTGACTGAAGCCCTCATGTGTACCTGAATGGTTTTGACCCTATCGGCGTTAAAGTGGTAAGGGTTATTTCTGATTTGGGCATCGCCACTGCCCGAAGATACCCCCTTCAGAAAACCGCCTTCGACTCTTAAATTGCTTACATTACTACTGCTTGTCCATCCTTCAAGATTGCCGGGAGTATTAAAATAAGCGCCCAAATCGCTGGCATCAAAAGGGTGTCGCCCTGCATTTAACTCGTCCAAATCTGACATTTCGTCGCCATCCGTGTCAATCTTTGCTACTGTAAAGTTAGTAGACCATTGAATGGTCACCTGTTCATCGGCTTCAGTACCAATCAATCGTGCTTTAGCCACTACTTTAAGGTACACATCAGTTCCGTTCTTATAATAGCCCGTGCTGGTTGCGCCTTGCAAAGCACTATAGCTACTATATGCTGGTACATTGCCCCCGTTTAGCTGAGTAGTAGTGATACTCAAGCCGCCTAACTTCCCAAAGTCTTTAAAACGTAACATGTAGTCGTCTCCCTCAAAAGCATCTGCCATTCTTAATATCACCTTTTTCTTGTTGGGCAATGACTCATAACGATAGGTATACAAAAAACCTTCATTGACAATTAAGGGCAATTGATGGTGTTCTTTATAAGAATGAGCGCCTGGAATATAATACACCGAAGCATCCGGTGTGCCACTTTTAGTACGGGTCACCACTACATTAGGGTTGCTATTGGCTTTTAGTTGATAAGAAAGTGCAGCAAAAGCAAAGTGATGGTCACTGCGATAGGCTCTGATCCAGTTGGTAGGTTTGTATTCATCACCTACCAGCAAAAAAGGATGATTGCTGACAATAGAAGTGTTGGCTTTGCCACTGATAGTGCCACTCAAATCACGGATCGCCATCGACCAAATCCGAGGTTGAAGGTTATTATGAGCAGTTATATAATCTGGTATTGGTTTAATGTCATAGTTAGGGAGCAAAATACGCGGGGTTCCGCCGTGGTTCAGGGTATTGCCCGCAAAGTAGTGATTGACATGTTTGTTGCCTGCCCCAATATTATCAAACAAATTGGCTTGGGAGTGATTCCAACCCACTAAATGGCAATTGTGCAACTGTCCAGCCCCATCGTACACTAGATAGGCAAAGCGTTCAGTATTGGCTGGCCACAGGTTGAGCCCAGCATGGGCTACAAACAACGAATTGCTGGCAATGCTATAGCTGGCAAACATCGTAGACTTTTTGTTGGCTACAAACATGTTCTTCTCAAAAATGAGGTTATTACTCTTTTTGTATGTCGACCTCTGACGACCAGTACCAGTGTATACCCCCAAATCATTGGCATACCATAAGCAATTGGTCAGCCAGTGTCTGTCTGTATGGTCCCAACCACCATTGCCACGAATAGAATGATCACTATTGAGTTGGTCAAATATGTCAAGTCCATTCATACAACTATGCGCAGTATTTCGGTCAAACTTGATAAGGGGAGCTTTGTAAGGTTCCAATGCACTAAAACGAGGATCACTTGCCGATTCACCCATAGGTTTTTGAGGAAAGGCAAACCAATAGCCAGTACCCTCAGTACCTGCGGCTATATTTTGCTCAAAAGTATTTTGAGGGTTGGTAATCCAGAAACTGGCTGGAGTACGATTTTGAATTGCATTAATGGACGGATTTGTTGCATCTTCAGAAAAGGTAAGGTGCTGCCCTGGAGCGGGACGCTTGGTTAATAAAACTACATTTTTACGGATGACATTGAAACGTTCGCTGCCATTTTCCAGAAAAACACCATGCCCAATATGATCATAACAAAAGTTGTTTTCGACCAAGGTGCTTTCTGTGCCATGAATGGTGATTGCGCGGTTGTAAGACTGGTGTACACTTGAGTTTTTAAGGTACTGACCAGCCCCTACATTGCCCAACATATGCCAATGATAAGGATAGCGCCCCAGAATAGCTTTTTGCCCCATATTAAAAAGCTCCACATCCTCTACATAAGCTTTGCCATTGTTCATAATCATGATATGCCCTCCATAGCCTTGGGCGTTTCCTTGTGGGTGCCCTTGGATTTTGATACTATGGCTTAACAAACCTACTTCAGGGCGTAAGTCGGCAGACCAGTTTTTTACTGCATGCGATGGCCTGCTGTAGTTTCTCACAGCACCCTGATGGTTATAACTAAGGTTTTGAGTAAAACGTAATAGCTTCCCACCTTCGCCTACGGCTTCTATAGTTCGTTTTTCGGCTTGGTTCCAATTATTAGTTTTAGAGGTAACCACTATTTGGTCACCTGCTTGCCAACTAGTGGCTTCGGTAAGCCTGATGTGGGCGTTCCCTAAGTCATCTTGTACTTTAGTCCAGCTTTTCTTTTGTACTCCATGCAAATGAAGTATGCCTCCTCCCATTACGCCTATAAAGTTGTTGCCCATATTAGGGTTCGCATTGCGGGCACTATAAGGAGCATTTAGTGTGATGCTCATTTTGTGGGGCTGAGGCACGCGTTCTTGCCCAAACTCCATCCGGGCATTGCCACCCATAATCATTATGCTATTGGTGGTAATGTTGGCATGAGAGCTTATACTTGCTTGTAAATGCCCGTTTACAGTAATGCTTTTTACCTGAAAATTGCCCACGGGCACCACTGCTGTACCTGCGCTGATGGTGACTGCATCGTTGGCGTTGGGTACTCGACGAGGCGACCAGGCATTGGCGTCACGCCAGTCGTGTACCCGCTGCAAACGAATGTCGTCTACAAAAGCGGTATGGTCACCCGCAATCAGGTTTACCCCTGTAAACTTGAAGGAGTGCCAACCTGGGTTGAGGTATACAGGCAAACTATGCATTTGGGTATAGTTACTACCAGGAATGGTAGCCTCCGAAATTTTTGCCCCACTGATCTCTACCCTTACTGCTTTGGTGTTGCCCGCCCGAACAGCCGATTTGTAGATAAGACGATAATAGCCCCAAGAAGACACATATATGGATCCTTGGACACTGCCACTGTTTTGTAAAAACAAGACCTGACTGCCTTGAGGCGCATTGGGGTTGTTTTTGGTAAACCCTGTATTGTTGCCCGATACGCCACCGCCATTGGCGAAAGTCATTCCCGAATGAGCACCATTGATGTACATAAAACCGCGTGAATCGGTGATATTGATTTGCTCGAAACCACCTGCAATTAATGCTGAGGCAGGGTTGGCTACTGAACTAATTTGAGCTTTTGTGGTGGTGCTATCCAAAGCTACCAAACAAAAGGCAAGACTACACAGCTTGAAAAAATGCCTTAAAAAAGAGAATGACCTAATGTTAAAAAAAGAATTTACACATTTCATAATAAGTGTATTAGAAGAATAAAAAAAGTGCTGGAGATGACCTGCTTTTGGGTAATAAGAATGTAACATACCTAGTGCACCAGGGACTAAGTTACTCACATATTAGCTTCGCAGAGCTCGCCACAGCAGAGCTGTAGGCTCGGTTATTTGGCGTCCCCGAATCAAGTTCGGCTCACAGCTCCGAGCTTGTTCTCGGAGGACTCTGAGCTTTTGCCCCCTGACTCCCTCGTAAAAAAGTTAGATAGCTAAGGTTCCGATATGCATCGGAATTCAGAAAGCGAACTATCCGTCATTTTCACGACTTGTCAGAAAACAAAACCGAGCTTTTCGCGAGCTCAACGTAGTTAATTCATCCAAATTAATAGGCAACTTATTTAATCCCTAATGCACTATGCAGGCAATATCCAGTATCTCAAAAATTTAAATAATCAGTTATTTGCCAAATTCAGAAATTAACCTTAGGTGAGCCTTTGGCAATTGGCTTGATAAATAGTGAGTATTTAATGAATATCCTTGTCGCTGGCGATTACTTGCGTTTTGCCTCGATTGACTTCAAAACGATGGCCAAGACAAGACCGGATGCTGTTAACTTTTACACAATCAGCCCTTTTCTCATGTAAGGTGAGTTGTTTTTCGAAGGAAGATTACCCTGATGTGTTGATAAGTCAAAGTAGCCGATCCTGGTTGGTTAAGACAAGTTTCCTGGGGGGATTTCTGAAGGACAATAAATGGGACAATGAACAGTTAAACTTCTTTCAAAGTACTGGTTGTCAGTGTATCACCACAACATTCAACGTTTTACTGTAGTACCTGCATACCAGATTATGCTTACTTTCAACCATCAGAAAAAAGCGGGTAATTATAATGATTTTCAAATGTACTACTGACTAACAAACTTTCCAGATGTACTCAAACCCGCTCTATTGATGTACATAATTGCCCAGCATTTTCAACACTGACCAAAATTGAATAAAATCAACGCCTGTGTTTTTAGAGTGTTTTTAATACTTTAATCAAAGCATCCACATTGGGTCGTTTTCTGTAATCAGGATCGCTTTCAATATATTTGATGATACCACCTTTGCCCACTAATACCCTGGCAGGCATTGGCAATGCCCATTCTTGGTCGCCATGATATTGGTTCAGGTTGATATTGAATTGATCTCTATAGAGCGATTTTAAGGGCTCTTTCATAAACCACTTAAGCCCTATTTGTGCAGCCAATTGATTATTGGAATCATAGAGAATACCATACTTTAGTCTTTGAGTGCTAATTATTTTTTGAGAATATACTGGCAACTCAGGAGAAACGGCGAAAAGTTTTGCTCCTAAATACTCAATCTCCTGGACGTGTTTGTTAAGATTCACCAGGTCGGCGTTACAATATGGACACCAAAACCCGCGATAAAATGTGAGTATCAACGGTCCTTGTTTCAATAATTCCTCAGAAGATTGTATGGACCCGTTTTGATCATGAAGAGCAAATAAAGGAATTTGGTCATTGGTTTTTAGCACGCCTTCCTGGATACCTGAAGCTACCAACTCTTGGGTGGCTTTGTGCATTATTTTCAAAGACTCTGCTGACATATTCCCTTCAATGCGTTCAACAAGCGATTGAAGTTTTTCTTGAAAATTCATTGCTGTATATATGATTAATGATACTGTACTTATTGATTTTGACGATACAAAATAATTGATAATCTTTGGTAATTAAAAACAGATTATTTTGATAACAATAATCTAAAAAAACGATTATGAATCTTCAGTTTATAAAATACTACCTGGTGCTGGCCGATACCCACAACTTTACCAGGGCAGCCGAGAAAATGAATGTTGTGCAATCTACTTTTTCCGCAGGAATAAAGAAGTTGGAAGAACAACTGGACTGTAAACTGTTTTACAGAGACAAACGAAATGTTCGTCTGACACCTGAGGGTGAAAAACTTAAGGATATGGCGAAGGAATTGATGGCTTGTTGGAATAAGATTGAGTTAACCTACAATCATCATGAAAGCAAGAACTTATCAGTGGGGTTACTGAAAAATATTTTGATGGATGCAATCCTTCCGAAATTCAATAAGTATAAAAACCAATACCCTGAGTATGCAATCAAAATTATTGATGGTAGTGCCGAGGAATTAAAGAAACAACTGATACAAGAAGAGTTAGATTGTGTGATTGCGAAGGAACATGACATTACCGACCCCGCTTTCTTTAGTAGCTTTTTGTATGAAGAAAGGTTAATGCTTACAGTTCATAAAGGACATGAGTTAGCTTCGAAACAAAGTATTTATCTGAAACAACTCGATGGTTTGCCATTTATTACCAGAACTGCCTGCACTCTGTATAATGATGTATATACAAAGCTGGCAAACGAACATATAAAGATTAACCCTGTTTTTGCCACAGAAAATGATGAGGTGGTGAAAGGGTTGGTAACTTCTGGTGTGGGGTGTACTCTCATGAGCAAACCCAATAAAGTAGAAGATAACCTGGTTTTTATACCCATTCGGGATGCTGAATTTATAAGCAATATTGTGATTTATTGGCATAAAGATAATCAAAAGAAAAATCTCGATTGTTTTTTAAGGTTATAGCAGTTATTACCTACCTTATAAAAGATTTTTTTAACTTCCGTTAAACTTACTTAGGAATGGTGAGAAATTAAATTACCATTCTTGAGGTAGAGGTTTTGTTTTGAGACGAGGCTATTTTTTGCGCCCATAGCAGCGCTACGGGCAATAACCGATGGCTACAACTTTGCTGTGCTGAGCTCTGCCAAAGGCTAAAAATAACGAAGTATCAAGGCGAAAAATAACCTCTCGGAGTGTAAATTTATTTTTGAACAATTCCTTAGTAACTGACCTTTCGCAGGTCAAAAATTTGTTTTCTGTGAAAAAATACCACTCAGCAAAATATGCTCATAAAAAGCAATGATTCGAGTATCTGTGAGCCATTACTTTTTTCTACAGGTAAAAAAGTAACCAAAACCGAAGCCCTTTTTGGGGCGAGCTCTGCCTTTTCGGCTAAACCCCGCAGCTGTAGTTTGTTTCGCCTAAATCTGTTGCACTACGCCGAAACAGCTCAAACTCGCTTCGCTCAAACAGTGATCTGTTTTTACGGCTTCGTTTCACAGATTCTTAACGGCAACAAACTAAGGCTGAATCCAGCTGACGCAACCTTAGTCCTAAACTGTATTTTTTTGCTTAAAAACAAAAATACATACTGCGAAAGGTCAGTTAGTAATGTAGTCAAAATAACTTCCCCATTTTAACTGTATATTTTAGTCGCTAGACAAGGCGAAAAAATATTTACTTAAATTTGCTGACATTATTTCGGCAACATTACTTAGGTGAAATTGCACATAGTTTTTCTTCAGGCTTTGCCCATACTTTAGGTATAATGGTCAGCCCCTACCTGTAATTTGTTTCACCTTTTTCCTTTTTTGTTTTACACAATTTATTACTCACTTCCAGACCTTTGTGCCCATAGTTATTTGTTATGTAAAAATCATCAAAGAATATGAGCATCCAAGTTTTTACAGTTGCTTCTTTAGAAGCAAAGGAAGGAAAACTCGAAGAGCTAAAACAAATTTTAGTTGGTTTAGCAGAGAAAACCCGCCAAGAGAAGGGCAATATCGAGTATTTAATTATTGAAGACCCCTCTAAGCCCCACTCCCTTTTTTCCATTGAAAAATGGGAAAATGAAGAAGCAGAAAGCAAGCACTGGAAAACGCCCCACTTGAAAGATACACTTGCCAAAGCAGAAGGGTTATTGGCTGGCGAGCCTACCATGCATATCAATAAAGGAAACCTGTTATTTTAAGCAATTCAATGGATTCATTAAACTTAGTTGAAAAATCAGAAGGCTTTATAAAAGCTTTTGAAGCAGGCGACACAGAGAAAATGAAGAGCTATTTGGCAGATGCTGAAGCAGTTTATAGAATGCCTTATGCTTCAGGGATGTTTCCAGATGTAATTGAAGGTAAAGAAGGGTTTCATGAATTTACAAAAGACTGGCCCTCAATTTTTGAAAAAATTGATCTCGAAATTGTCGAAATAATTCTGGATGAAAACGCTGGGAAAGTAGTTGTAAGAACGAAAGTGGAGTTAGTGGTTAAAGATGTAGGACCTTATCAAAATGCACAGATTTTCATCTTTCGTTTTAACAAAGAAGGCAAACTAACAGACGTTAGCGAGTATTATAACCCTGTTCCTACAGCCATTGGGTTAAAAAAGTTTGGAGCACACGCTAGTTTACTAGATAGCTTGCAAGCAACCAGTACCTCAACCATTAAGTAAATGCCAAATACCCTATTAGAGTAAAGTCAGAGGGCAAAAATCACCGAAATAACGGGGCCGGATGAGGCACCAGGTGACTTTAAGTAAACGATTAATTTATTACAGAATAAAGACTCATGGATTTATCAAAAAATATCAAAGGAAAAGTAGTAGTCATTACTGGAGCAAGCAGTGGCTTAGGCGAAACAACTGCACGCTATTTAGCCGCTAAAGGCGCAAATGTAGTTTTAGGAGCACGTAGAGTAGAGCGTTTGGAAAGCATTGTAAATGAAATCAATGCAGAAGGAAGCGGAAAAGCCATTTTTGTTAAAACTGATGTCACTAACAAAGAGGAAGTACAAGCCCTCATAGATAAAGCAGTAAGCACATTTGACAAACTTGATGTAATGGTTAATAATGCTGGTCTCATGTCTATTGCGCCAATCAGCGAACTAAAAGTAGATGAGTGGGACAAAATGATTGACATCAACATAAAAGGGGTTTTATATGGAATAGCCGCTGCGTTGCCCGTTTTCCAAAAGCAAAAGTCAGGGCATTTTATCAATATATCCTCTATTGCTGGCGTGAAAGTATTCAGCCCAGGAGGTACGGTTTACAGTGGAACAAAATTTGCCGTTCGCGCAATTTCAGAAGGCTTACGTCATGAAGTTGGAGGGAGTATTCGAACCACCACCCTTGAGCCAGGAGCCATTGAGTCTGAATTAAAGCATGGAACAACACATAAGGAAAGTTCAGAGGCAGTGAATGCCCTTTATAGTAACATGGCCATTTCTTCAGATTCTATTGCAAGAACCATTGCTTTTGCCATAGAGCAGCCTGCTGATGTTGACATAAACGATATTGTTATACGTCCCACAGTGCAAGATTTCTAAATAAAATTTGATTTAACTGATTAGTTTGGGCAAGGCTGTGAAATGTTTCCATATTTTACAGTCTTGTTAATTATTGATGATGTTACATTTCACTGAGATAAAAAACTATAACCATTACATTGGTTATAATACACCGAAAAAGGATTTAATTGATGTTGTAAGATATGGCGACTTTAAAAACCTTCGTTTGTCTTGTTCAGGACTCTCGACAGACTTTTACATGATGGCTTTTAAACGTGGAATGACTGATCTGGAGTGGTTCGGAAATACCGAGTTTGACACAAAATCTGGTTTTTTGTATTTAATCCAGCCTCATCAAGTCTATAAGTGGGAGACCGACCACCCCTGGGAAGGCTATCATATGATGGTTTCGCCCATTCTATTGCAAGAGTATAATATTGATTTTAGCTTTTTTCAGTATGAAATCCAAGAAGCACTTTTTTTAACCAAAGACGAGCAAACACAAATTGAAACACTGTATACCCAAGTCCATACTGAATATCAAAAAGACAATTACGAATTAGATTTGCTCATGGCCTATAGTAATCTAATTTTCACCTATGTAGGCAAATGCTACAAGCGTCAGTTTGAGACAAGGCAGCCTCTTTATAATAAGATCGTGGTTCAGTTTAAAAAACTATTGAACGCTTACTATAACAATCACCCACAACAAATGCCTTCTGTAAAGCACTTTGCCAATCAGCTAAATTTATCCTCAAATTACTTTGGCGACTTAATAAAACACAATACAGGTCAAACCGCTTCTGAAATCATTCAGACAAAAATCATTACAGAAGCAAAACGACAATTACGCCTAAGTGATAAAACAATTGCTGAAATTGGATATGACCTGGGGTTCGAATACCCAACTTATTTTACTCGCTTGTTTAAAAAACATACTGGAAAAACACCCTCACAATTTAAAAAATAAAGGCAAACACGGGTCATAATTGCTTACAGGTTATTTATATCACACCACTTTTTTCAATGCCTCTCACTTTTGTCATATTCAGCCTGGATAAACACCGGGAAAGGGTGTAGGCGACAGTGCGCGTCTATTTTTAACAAAACCCACAGAGAAAACACCTATTCTTTGTCAAACTCACATAAGGCACCCATACAGGCTAAATCTAAAAAAACGGCCATTTAAAGCCACTAAAGCCATCTACAATGCGCCCAAACAGGGTGATCTTTCCAGCCTAATCTCAAAGGGAAGTTGTGAGGAGTTATTAGCCATTTTTTAATTGTCGGCTTCTTTTGCCCTCTGACTTCTCTTTACAAAAATCGCGTAGCTTTGGCTATGCTCTATTTGTAAAGATCGCCAGCAAACAAAATAAACTCGAACTAAATAACAACTTACTTAATTTACAGTGTACTTAGTTTGGATTCACAAACCCCAAATCAATGGTGATGTTTTGTGCCATGCCTGCCCTACACCCAGTGCCGGGCAGGTGGCATCCTTTACCCACAAACCCAATATCTGGTGTGGGTTTCTTGTGGAAATTGTTGATAGTTGCATACTATCATAAACTTTATGAGTCCCCGTGTTGAGTGCTTTCTGTCGTCCAAACTTAAAGGTGCTTTGGCGGGGCTTTTTTGTATCCTTTTACGGCATCTTCGATGTGTGATTATGTAGTACAAATATCATCAATCGTAGTGAGGAAACGAGGGGAAAGAATGGTGGTTTTGTAGAGTTACTTAGTCACTAAGAGTTTAACCTTGCAGAAGTCAGAACAGCACTCTGTTTTGGGGTACATTTGGTTGTTTAATTTTTTTCAACAAAACAATCCAAAATTATGGCTAAGAAAGTGCCAGTAAAACCGCATAAAAGGTCTCCACCTTCGCCTACCCCGAGAAAAGACCCGAGTAAACCAAAACCAGGTCCTAAGAATGTACCGGTAAAACCGCATAAACGGAATCCGCCCTCCAAATAAAGGATGGCTGCTTATGTTTACTAATCAATGTATTGAATCAATTGCCGATGGAATTGATTCAATACTTACTACCAGCCAACAAAAAGTATTATCCGAGTTTGGAGGCTTTGAGGGAGCATAGAAAAAGGTTTGGAGTTGAGGCTTCCGGGCTTACTCTTTTGCCCCACTGCTGTTTCAAGTCTTCCCACAGGGCGACTTGAAACGATTGATTAATAGAAGTCTCCCGGCTTCTCTGCGAATGCAGCCTTACCCAAAAGCAATCATTTTCAAACGTTACTTTCTTCGCTGCATTTTGCTGCGCAAAGAAGCTGGAAAACTGCTGTTTATCAGGGCTTTCAAGTCTCCTTCGGAAGACTTAAAAGAGCGATGATACTCGGCTAATGTGCTTAAGGTATTCGCCACAAATTTCTTCTCCTATGTTGGGCGTATTGTATAAGGTTTAAAAGGATGCCATCAAAACATCGGGCAAATATAGCCCGATGCCTACTTTTATTTATTCACCATTGCTTCGGCTGCCGCCACACTTACCTGCCCGTTCATGAGCATGGGCAAAAGCCAGTCGCGGAGGGAAGTGAGTTGTTGGTTTTGTTTAAGGTTTGCTAAAATATTATTTAAAGGAGCTTTAGTAAACTTATCAAATTGTTGCAGTAACTTCTCATTGGGAATGACAAATTTTAATTCTTTGATTTTATCTTGTGATAAATTATCTCTAGCAGACCCCGAACTGAGAGTTACCAAATAATCATACAGAGTTTCAAGACCAAGTTTTAGATAAACCCGTAGATTACTGTGTGTATCTATTGCACAAATAGCTTGATTAGTACAAGCCTCAATATCCATAAAACTAACTTTACCAGCAGTGGCTCCGTACATCGCTATTAAGATTGTTCCTTTTTTAAAAACTTTTGCACTCGAATTATTTAAACCTTCTTTTGTGATAAACTTTTGAGAAGACACAATAAATGGTTGATTTAACTCCCCACTATTTATCCAAGGAATATTACCATTGTGATAATATTCTTTTTTTGACCTTAAGGGAGTTCCACCAGAACTCGTCTTTGCAAAGCTACTGATTTTTTTCACCTCCCACCCCTCTGGAACCTCTCTTTTCAACTCCTCATTATACACCATTTTACCACCCGACGATTTATAAGGCTTGCCGTTGGCATCGGGAAAGTCGAACTGCACAAACCAATAATCGTAGATGAGTTTTGCCATTGCCTCCAGTTCGGCATTTATTTGGTTGTTAAGGGCTATTTTGGCATCTAAATCTGAGAGGACTTTGGCTATTTGTTTTTGATACAATTTATTTTCTGTAAGAGATGTCATTAGATTAAATAATCTAACCTTATCTAGCTCCCCTTGCCCCGTACTTCCATCCATAAAAGTTTGAACAAGTTCCTCTATTGAAAAAATAACATAACTTAAACATTTTGCTTCAAAGTGGTTTTGAAACCTTAAAATTAAGATATGACTATCAGTGATAACTTTTTTGTCTTGGGGAAGTTTATCAACGAAAGCACACCTGCCAGCTGTTCCCTGCCCAGTAGAGTTTACTAAAATATCACCTGTTTGTAGAAATTTATGTTGACTGATGCTTCTAGTATCATCAGTATATCTTGCTAGTGTATAATCGATATTATGATTTCTGATACATTTTTGGTTAAGAACAATGATAGAACTTTCATCGACATATTTTGGTGTGATGCCTTTTCCTGAATAGCTAACTAAGTCTCCTAATTTACGCCATTTACTCATACCTCAACCCTTTCATATTTTCTACTATTTCTTTTTCCAACGCCTTGCTTTCGGCAAACATGCTGGCAAGGTTGGTTTCAAAACCCTTCATTTTCGTGGCAAACGCTTCGGGTGTAATGTCTACGTATTCAATTTTCACCTCAAAGTATTGTCCCGCGCTCAGCGAATAGTTTTTGGCGGCAATGTCGTCGTAGCTTACTATTACCGAAAAATCGTCTAACTCTTTTTTGGCGTTAAAAGTCTCAATAATCTGGTCTTCTTCTTCGGTAGACAACACTGTTCTTTGGCTTTTGCCTTCTTTTACCTTTTCGCCCAGCCCCGAGGCATCAATCAACACCACTTCGTCTTTATTGGCCCTGTCCAAAAAAACTATAGATACATTGGTGCCCGTATTGGCAAATATATTACTGGGCATACTGATTACCCCGGCCAGCATGCGCTCGTCTACCAGGCGTTGGCGTATTTTTTTGTCTATGCCGCTTTGGGCAGTTATAAACCCGGTGGGCACCACTATAGCCGCTTTGCCGTTGGGCTTCAGCGAGTGCATAATGTGTTGCAAAAACAGCAGGTAAATCGCCATCGACTCCTTCTTTTTGTTGGGTACCTTGGGCACCCCGGCAAAAAAACGTTCACGGTTGGCTTTGGTGTCCAAGGCATCTCTCATATCTGAGAAATCGAGCTTAAAGGGTGGGTTAGACACGATGTAGTCGAACTGGCGCAAAGCATTGCCCTCCTTGTGGTAGGGTTCGCTGATGGTGTTGCCTTTTACGATGTTGGGCAGCGAATGCACCAAGTCGTTCAGTATGAGGTTGAGGCGCAGCAAACCCGACGATTTTTGCGAAATGTCTTGCGAGTAAATCGTGCAACGGTTTTCGCCTATTTGGTGGGCAAGGTTCATGAGCAGCGTACCCGAACCCGCCGAAGGGTCGTAGCAGGTGACATTGCTTACCTCGCCGTGTACCATACAGCGCGCCATTATTTTTGCCACCGCATGGGGGGTAAAGTACTCGGCATATTTGCCGCCGCTGTTGGTGTTGTAGTCTTTGATGAGGTACTCGAAAATGGTGGCGTAAAAATCAAACTTCTCCTCAAAAATGTGTTCAAAACTAAAATCAACCAGCTTGTTTACTATAGCCCGGCAAAAGTCGTCGCGCTTATCGGTTACATAGCGGCTGAGGTTGTCAAACAGCACAATGCGTTCGTCCTGGCCTGTTTTTACCGAAAATATTTCGTTGTTTGCCTTGGCTATGTCCTGTAGGGTAGCATCAAAACTGTCGGCAAAATTTGCCTCGTTTTGGCGGGCATACAAGGCGGGTATCAGGTGGGCAGGCGCCAGCCGGGCAGTGTTGGCGGGCAGTTGCAGCAGCAGCAGCTCGTAGTCCTGGGCGGGGGTAGCTGCCAGGGCTTCCAGGGGTTTGTCGGCGTTGGCTATGCCCTCGTCCAGTTTTTTTACCTCATAGATAAATTTGTCGTTCAAAAACTTATACAAAAATGTTTGGGTAATGATCTTAAATTCGTTGCCGTCGTTGCCCAGCCCGTAGCTGGCGCACACGCTCTTCAGGTTGTCTATCAGTGCCTTGGTCTGGGTTTCAAATGCTAAGGTTTTTGTCATCTGTATATTTATATTCTTCCATTAAATTCATTAAAATATTCGGTGGCCAGCAGGGTATTCACCTTTTTAAGGGTAGTGGCGTCTGCCCCAATGCCCTTTAGCTGCTTTGCTACCAGGCTTAGCATTGCCTGTTCGGCAAAACTCTCGTTGCCCAGCATTTGCTGGTTTTGCAACACCTTTTGGTCTACGGCTCCCTTGAGGGTTTTCAAAGCTTCCATCAGTTTAAAATCTTTTACGTTCAGCATTTCCTGTTCGCGCAGCCGCTTGTATAACCTCAGGTATTTCTGGTCGTTGTCAAACCGCGCCTGTATCAGCCTGTTTTTGCGTTCCAGTTCGCGGGCAGCGTCATATACCCTGCGTAGTGCTGCCATGTTTGCCTGCATTTCTTCCTTGCTTACCTCGTGCAGGTTTTTTTGCTTAAACAAACGTTTCAATTCATCCATCAAAGATACAAATTCCGGGTCGGCCTGGTCAAAATTATCGGCTAAAGCTTCGCGGGTTTTTTGCAACACATTCTTAAGCTCATCGGCCAGCAGCATTTCCTCTTCGTTTACCTTGGTAAAAGCAAACCAAACGTCCTCCAGGGCCGTGTTGAGCAACTGGCTGCTGTCGTTTTCTATAGCCTGGGTTTGGTTAAGCAGGGCAAGGCGGTTGCTGGCATTGCGCGACAGAATGACCAGTTTCTGAAAGTCGAGGTGCTGCAGCATTTCATAGTTGCCCGAAGCCCTTATCTGGTTGTACAGTTCGCGGGCATTGTGCAACGCTTTGGTAAGCACCCGCATGGTGTCGGGGTCATCTATTTGGTTTATCTGGCGGTCAAACTCTTCGGTGTTGTCAGTGTCATACAAAAACAGCACTTCCTGTATTTCATCTATCTCCTCGTTTATTTCTTCGGCAGACTTAAAAATGTTCGAATAATGAGTCATTTCGTCGCCCAGCTCGTTTTGCAACTCGTCGAAATAAGCCCGGTTGGTTTTGTCAAACTCCGACTGGATATCGGCAAAATCTACCACATAACCATACCTAAAGTCTTTGTAGGTACGGTTTACCCTGGTAAGGGTTTGCAGCAGGTTGTGGGTGCGTATTACCCGTGTCAGGTAAAGCTTTTTCAGGCGTTTGGCATCAAAGCCCGTCAACAGCATATTGTATACAAACAACACATCAATCTTACCATCCTTAAAATCCTCTACCTGGTCTTTGCGGGTTTGTTTGTCGCCTTCGTCGTGCAGAATCAGGGCAGCCGTTTTTACCTTGCGGGCATCTTTGCGTTTTTGGGTAGCCTCCGATATTTTATACACTTCGGCATCTTCGGCAACCATTGTCAGTATTCCGGTGTTGCCTTCCTCAAATGTTTTCATGAGTTGCCTTGCCTGTTCCGACGAATCGCACACCACCATTGCCCCTATAGTAGGGTCGCCGTGGGTAGCCCTGGCTTGTTCTATGTCTTTTATAATGTATTCGAGCAATGGTTCAACAAACTGAGGATGGGCATAAATGTCTTTTTTGTTGAGGCTGCCCTTATACACCAAGGTGCGCTTTAGCTCGTTGAGTATTTCCTGTAGCTGTAGTTTATAGCTGGTTTCTATTTCTTCGCGGATAAGGCGCAAGGTGTAGCCATCGGCTATAGAAGCATTGTAATAATATTTGTGGATATAATCGCCAAAAACCGATTTAGAATCGTAGGTTTTGTCTGTGCCCAACAAAGGCGTTCCAGTTAACCCTATTTTTATAGCATTGGGGTCCGATTGGTTCAAATTTGCCAAAAAACTGCCTTTGGGGTTATAGCTACGGTGTACCTCGTCGAGAAAATACACCCGTTGAATGTCTACTGCATAGTCGTTGCTGCGGGCCACCTGGGGGTCGTCCTTAAACTTATGAATGTTTACCACCGTTATTTCAGGCTTGCCTTCGTTGTTGTGAATAGCACTCGCAGATTTGATAGTTTGCGCAAATTCGTCTCTGGAGCTTACCTCATGTACCCGCAAGCCCCGTTTCTCAAACTCGCCTTTTGCTTGTTTCAGCAGGTCGAGGCGGTCGACAATAAAGTAAAACTTTGCCACCTTGTTCTTTGCCCTGAAATAGTCGGTCAGAAACTTCACATTATAATAGGCAAGGGCGGTTTTGCCGCTGCCCTGGGTATGCCAGATAATGCCCTTGCGTATGCCCGCTTCGAGCTTGGTTTCTATAGCCTTGGAGGCAAACATTTGCGGATAACGCATGACGTGCTTCTCCAGCCCATGGCTTTCTTTGACATACGCTATAGCGTAGCGCAGTATAAAGGCAAGCCTGTTGCGCTGTAGCAGCGAGGTACAAATACGGTTGGTGGGCGTGTCGGGCTGTTTGTTGGTAGCAAACTCAGGTGTACCTTTGATAGTTGTCAGGTTGTTGTCT
Organism: Microscilla marina ATCC 23134; assembly: GCF_000169175.1. Taxonomy (NCBI): domain Bacteria; kingdom Pseudomonadati; phylum Bacteroidota; class Cytophagia; order Cytophagales; family Microscillaceae; genus Microscilla; species Microscilla marina. The sequence continues at coordinate 87,760 of NZ_AAWS01000024.1, read as the reverse complement.
TGCAACACCAGGTCTTCGGTGGCACTGCTTACGGGGCGCAGCAACCGGCCCAAGTGGTGGGTTTCTTCTTCTCTGAAATAATTAAACACGGGTTTGCCATAACTGCTGCTGGCGTAGTAGCTTCCGGCAAGCACCACCAGCGAACCCTCCTGATACTCCATGTTGTTGGTGTAGAGCATGAGCTGGGTAAGGTTCATAAACTTTCTGAACTTTTTGTTGGCGTTGCGCCTTTCCATACGCTTATGCTCTGCCGCAATGCCGTTTTTGTTGTTGGGCTTTTTTACCTCTATAAATACCAGTGGCATGCCGTTAATCAGCAATATTATATCGGGGCGAAAGTTTTCGTCCTTGTTTTCGTAAGGCAGCTCGGTTACTACATGAAAAGAATTGTTGTCGAAATTGTCAAAATCAATCAATCTCGTGCCCGATTGGTCAACCAACATTTGATAAAAAGCCCTGCCCAATTCCTCGTTTTCCAGGCTCAAAGCTATTTTATCATAGAGTTGCTGTAGGTCGGCATCTGTCATTTTACGGTTAATCTGCCGGATGCTTTTGTCGAAAATATCTCTGAAAATATTGGTCGATTTATCCCAGGTGTGGGCCTTAAGCGAAAGGTACTCGTAGCCCAGGCTTATAAGGTGGAGTATGGCGGGTATTTTTACCCTGGTATCTTCATTGAAAGTCATGTAGGTGTTTGCCTTTAGTTGGTTGCGGTAGCATACCACAGTTTGTTGAATCTGATCAGGGGACAGCTCCTTGTTGCCCAGTTTGCAATATACGAATTTGCCCGAAACAAGCTAATTGTAAGGTGGCAGATTTATTTATAGTCCACAGCATTCGGTCGATAGCCGATAGTTTCTACAGCTTCAAGCTATTAGCTTTTAGCCATTAGCTTGAAGCTGTTTTACAAGCAACTAATCAAATTCGTAATACGTTGATTTTTAACTATTTATAAATTTGGTAGACGTAAGCCGTTGGGTGAGCTTATGCAGCTAATATGTTACTGAAAAATAGTAGTTCAAAGTCGTATTGTCAAACAATTATACCATCACCAACATAAAAGGCGTTGGCTGTTGATTGAAGGAAAATGGTCATAAAATTTATTCGGAAGAAAAGTTGAAGTATACAACCTAGAATACACCAAAACTTTTTTTAAAGCCTCTAAGCAATGTTTTCACCCTCTTGAGTACTTTCGTAAACTCAAGGGCACTTGTGAGCAATGGGGTAGGCAAGTAACTTTGTCCTCAGAGTTGAAGCAATAAGGTTTCTTTTTCGGAAAAAACAAAAGCTAACGTAATGGCTAACGTCAAAACGGCTTTGAATGAATGTTCAGGGGCGATTAGGAGGAAAAGCTAACAGAAGGTAAGCAGGGGCGCATTTTTATACCATTTTTAGAGCCATTATTTTTGTAGCATTAGGTCGAAAAAACTTTGTCCTATCATTTTTTTTCACGCGCCATTATGTTTGTAAAAGATTTTTGAAAGAGCAGAAAAAACAGCGACTGCTCGACAAAGGTTCGCTGTGTGATTTTAATAAAAAAAATACAACTTAATGACTTTATTAACCATTCTAAAGTTGGTCAATTTGGTTATAAGCATTGTCAATAACACTGTTGCCATTGTGAAAAACCTGAGAAAACCCAATGAGGAGAATAATGAAGAAAAGAAGATTGTTAAAAAGAAAAAAGCTGAATAGATTACCCTATCAGCTCTTTTTAATTTTCGTGATGCATTGCCCAGGAGTGAAATGTCGACAAACAGTTAGAACTCTGGGCTCCTTATAATGGAGTAACACCTTTTATTTAAAACGAAGTTAGGCAATTTTCTGTTCATTTGGAAGCAGAATTTTGCCTTTGCTTTGTAACATTACTTGCCGCAGGTTATACCTCACAGCTCTTCCAGTCTTTGCCCGGTAGCAAAAAATCGATTATAAAACATGTGATGTGGATATACAAGTCTGATTGAAAACCCATACAAACTCACTTGTAGTGGTCTTAATGACAAGGCCAACACAATGCACGTTCTTCGCTATCGTTCCCCGCTCTCTTGGTCAGCTGTGCTTAAAGAGGAGGGACAAGCTTGGTGATGGCTTTTAGAGGTAGACATACAAAGAATTTAGTGTACGGATAATGGCAACGATTTGGTATAACTGCCGAGCAACGAGCAGAGTTGAGCCTCGCTTGTTCCATGCTTTTGCAGGTTGGCTTTTATTTGTTGGGCAAGGGGCAAATAGTCGGTAAGCAGGAGGCAGTGCTTACTTTGACAAAGCCTTTTTGAGGCGTTGCGCTGGGGGGTATCAAACTTAAATTCGCGGCTAAAGCTTGCAACATGGCTTTCATACCTTGCAGGGCAATTGTGGACTTGAGCCTTGAACACGAAAAAAAATGAGAGACTACCACAAGGCAGCAGTAGAGGGCTATGGCCTAAAGGTAAGCGACCCAACCAAAAACAGTACACGTGAATAATCCTTTCTTTTTGGATCATATAGCATCACTTTTTTTTGACAATAAGGGCAGTCATTTTCTTGCCCCTTATATTTTGCTGTTTATGACGAAAAATTTAGTTTTAGCCCTCATCAAATACAAGCCTTCTTATGACTGTAAGCCAATACCTTCAAAAATTCAAAAAATTAAATGTGAATCACGCAGAGAAAAACAAAAAAGGCAGCGTGGCACCACATAAGCCTATTTTGTTGTTGAGTATAATTAGGTTAATTGAAGATAAAGTCATTACATCTCATCAGATATATCTCACGCCCGAGCTACTGTCAACTTTTAAAAAGTATTGGGAACTACTTGCCAACCCTAACTATCACCGGGAAATTTCTCTTCCTTTTTTTTACCTAAAAAGTGATGGGTTCTGGACACTCGTTCCCAACCTGGGACATGAAGAGTTCTTTGCATCTAAGAAAACAATCAAGACTTTTCACCAACTGACTACTAAGGTAGCCTATGCCGAGTTAGATGAAGCATTGTTTCAGTTTTTACAAAACAAGCAACATCGCCAGGACTTTTGCCAGATATTACTCAATACTTACCTTGCCTACAGTAAAAACAAATTTACTGAGCAACTCAACTATAAGCAATATATTCAAGAGGTAGGTAAAAGTATTGTAGAAGAAGATTTTGAGGCATACTATACGCGTTTGAATCAGGTAAAAACAAGGCTCAAAGCCGGAAGTAAAGCCAGGGAACAAGTAGATGAAGAAGAGTTTATACGAACAGCTAAGTTTTCAGAGTTTATTTTAGAAATATATAATTATTCGTGCTGTGTTTCACAATTAAACATACAGGTAAGCCCCAAAGTCAAAAGAAAAATCAGTATGGTAGAAGGCTGCCACATAGAACCCTTTCATGTCCATGGCAACAATAGCGTAAATAACGGCATTCCGCTTACCTATACCATACATAAGGCGTTTGATAAGGGTTTGATTGCCATTGATGATCAATACCGGGTAATTGTGAGCAATAATTTTAAAGAAAATAAGACCTCACCCTATCATTTGCATCAGTTTCATAAACAAGAAATTCTATTGCCACAAAACCCCCAATATTACCCAAGCCTGAAAGCTCTCCAGGCACACAGAGTAAAATTTGGATTTCCCAGGTCATAAACCAATCCTCGCCCAAACCCCTCAAAACCAACTAATCATAAACCCCACTGGTGAAGAAACATAGCAGCTTCTTTCAGCAAAAAGCTATCACTCCTTAAAACAGGGAGATTTGATAAACACCCCAATAAAAAAAGCCGAATAAAGTATCCGGCTTTTTCTGAGAGATTTTAGGAATCTATTGCGTACTAAACACAGTTTTAAAAATCTTTGAGTCAAAATTAAATTGTTCTCTGGGCTGCCTTCTATCACAGTGGACTAAAAGTAGTGAATGCCCTTTAGTGATCTTTCATAAATAATTTGAGCCATTAAAGTGTATCTATTGCCCTCATTCTTCTCAAAAAAAAAAGCCTCATAGCTTTGGCTATGCACCGTTTTTTTTGAATTGTCTGAGAACAATATATTTTCTTAAATTGGCACATCTTATTTTTTCCAGATCACTTACTAAATTGGTTATATGGTTTGTTTTCGTTCCAATATTTCCTGATAAGTAGACAGCCTTCGTGCTTACAACCAGAGAAGCTTCACTTTATAAAAAAGGTTACTTGGTGCGCTTGTAAATAAATGACGCACCACCCCTTCTTTCATTACAAGATTACCTAAATATTTTTTTTACGTTTATCTTGCTTTCCGCGCTTTTACCGTTCAAGTCGCTCATTTTAACCGTCAGCACCATCAAACGAGGAATTTTTGCCGATTTACCGTCGTTATCGTAGGAATAATGACCACGCAGACGCACATTAAACATGAGCATTTCGTTGGCAGGCACATTACGCAAAGTTCTGCCATAGTCTACCATATGTTTCTTTAGGTCTTTTTCCAGCTTTGCATACGCCTTCTCTGTCAATTGTTTGTATTCAAGACGTGCCTTCTCACGCTTTTCTTTGCGTTGTTTTTCGCTCAGCCCTTTGGTATTATCATCGTCACATTCGTTCACTATCACAGTTCCCCCTCCACTTACCACGCTATAGCTGTGTCCGTGTCCTTTGTGTCGTTTGGGCTTTCTTAACCTGAGGTCATAAATCACCCCAAAACCTTTCAAATGAGCGTAACTGCTTCTACTGCTTCGATAAAAACTCTTGCCATCGGTATTTCTACGCTCAAACAATTCATCTAATATCTTCTTAAATACTTCTAGTTGTAGCTTATTTGCGGGTGGTATGTCAAGCGAAGATACCTTCATTTTCTTTTCGAGTGCTTTTCCCTGGTTGGCTTTCACATCTTTGTAAGTAACCTCTACTATCAACGAATTTTTCTCCTTGAGTTCAGGTTTTTGTCTAAACAAACGGTTCATATTCAACACTCTGTCATAGGTTACCACAATCTTGTCATTGTCAGACAATTGACTCAACAACGAACTATAGTCTCGTATGAATACCTTAATCAGGTCCAAAGCTTTAGCTCTACGGCCATTCAACACACTGTCAATACTTACCCCACGCACTTGTTTCCGTTTTCTTACCCTATTGCCTACTACTACTGGCGCCAGTGCTACCGCCTGTTTGTCTAACCAGTAAATCACCTCACCCGATTTATAATTATCAATATTGATCACCTTTACCCGGTCGCGCATCACTTGTTTTGTGCCTTCGTCAGACAAGTACACCACACCATCGCTTATATTATTAAAAAACACTTGTGGTATTCTAAACAACACCCCATAGTTGGGAATATAAGTACCTCTGATGCTGCTTGTACCGCGTATCATATGGTGGCGATGGTCGTCGAGTGAAGTTTTAAACAAAGTAGACAACACTTTTTCGGTGACTTTAATGTCACGGTTCATTCTTTCTTCATCTATCTTTTGCGCCCAGGCAAACTGCATACTGGCAAGACCTGCCACAAAAGCCAATAAAAAAAGCTGGGTTATTTTATGAATATGTTTCATTTTGTTTTTGTATTTCTTTGTTAAATAATTCGGTTCTTCAATTAATTAATACTTTTGCAATACTACTTGACTTTGTGCATTCTCAGCGGTCATTCTCCCCGCTTTTACATTTTGTAGCACGCCCGCTTTTACACTTACTTGTACACTATGTGGCACATTGGGGTCATCTTTGGTATACCACATTTTGGGCAACGACACCTGCAACACTAGCCACTTGTTGGCGGCAATGCCCTGTAGCACCTTGCCATACTCTACCAAATATTGCTTTATTTCTTGCTCAAACTTTTGATATGCCTTGCCATAAGCTTGCTGCCGCGCTGCTTTTACTTGTGCATAGTTGCCACTCTTGCGTGCCCTTATACTGTCTGAATCTATCACTTTGTTATCTTTAATTATTACATATTTTTCATCATGCGACACATTTACTCTTTGGTTTAACTGAAGGCTATAGAGCACTCCCATATCTCCTAATTGATGGTACCTTACGCGGTTGTACCCCTGAAAAGACTGAGAAACGCTGCGTTTGAACAAGCCCTCTATAATGCCCGACATTACTTCTAATGACCGATTAGTCGTATTCAATCTGGTTTCTTTGCTAAAATTTACCTTGTCTGGATTGTTGCTCCAGGTTTGTTTATCAATAGAGGCTACCAAAAAACGGGGCATCAATACACTGTATTTTTTGCTTCTGCTTTGGTAATAGCGTTTGTTACGATGGTCGTATACCAGCTCTATTTTTTCGTTGCCTGTCAGTAGCGTCATTAAGCCACTGGCTTTTGCCAAAAATGACTTCATAGCGGCTTTTAGGTCGGCTTTGCGTTTTTTCACCACCTCATTTCTATCTACAAGTGTATACTTATAATCAGGTTTGCTGCCCGAACGCATATAATGCACTAACCTGTCGTTGATGTTGTATTTACTTTTGTCAAGTGCTACTCGTGTGTTGCCTCTAAACTTGACATACAATTTTCCCGTTTTGCGGTTACGCCTCACCCGACGGCTACGCACCCCAAGCATTACTCTGGGTAACGTTATTACTACTCCATACCCTTTGATATAAGCCGCAGTGGTGTTGGTTTCTTGCCCAAGGTATACATACCCATGTATGTTCATCCTTGCCGGGTTGCGCAACTCTTTGAACGATTGGGTCAATTGCTTTTCGGCTTTCCTCAGTTGGGTAGCCATTGCCTGGTTTACTGGTGTCTGAGCATTGGCCCACAGGCATAGTACTAGCAGCCCAGCTACCATTAGCCAGATTTTATACGGTTTTCTCATGTCATTATTAATTATATGGTTTTTTGGGTATTCAATAGTCCACAGCACTCATGGGGTTCTAGGGACTGGGTTCTAGGGATTAGGTACACCCTGCCTCCTAAGTAATCATACTTTTTATATCACGCTGACTTTTAGCAACTTATAAAAATCGCAATTAGAAGTCCCACCTTGTAGATTCAGCCAATCAACGTTTGGTCACATCATCAACGGCTGACTTTCTGTTTACTTTTTCTATCACCTTTGCCAGCAATCGGTCACTTTGCAATTGTTTACTGTTGGTATTATCGGCAAGGGTACGAATACTCAGGTGAATATTTTTCAAGTCGCTTTCACGCTGATCGTCCACATAGCGGGCGTAGTCGGCAATGGCTCTGCCCACGTAATCTTTTTGGTTTTTGTTAGACAACCTGATCAAATCAACCATTGTTTTTAGGTGGTCTTTTTTTAGGTTATCCAACATCATTTGTACTTCAGTAATGCTAAACCTTTGGTTAGAGGCTACCTTTTTTCGTGTGGGCAACGCCTTCAATCGCTGATTTTGTCGTACAATTTTGTTTTCCAGTCCACCCAGTTTATCCGACAAACTATCGCCGTAAGACGCCATATAAGCCGACAATAGTTTTTCTACCTCTTGGCGGTCAATGCCTTTGTTAATAATAGTGGGAGGCACTTTCCTGGGTTTTACCGTTGGCTGGGTAGCTTCTTTGCCAAAGCTGATGGCAAGCCCTTCGTTGCCCGACTTTATTTGCAGGTTGGTGAGCGCCCCCATCAAAAACACCAACACTATAGCTGCTGCCACCCCAATCAGGGTGCGGGCAAAACCCATCGTCATCAGTTTAGCTTTTGGGGCAGGTGTTTGCGCTATAGGCGTAGCGGCAAAAGCATTGTTTTCATCTATCAAAATCAACGGCTGCCCTGCCTCTTTGTCGCTCAGTTTACCCATGATACTTTGGGTACTTCGCATTTCCTCCAGCGTTGCCTGAGCTTCAGGGTTTTCAACAAGGTAAGCCTCTACTTGTTGTCGTTCTGCCCCCTTCAGTTCATCATAGAAGTAAGCCATCAATGTAGCTTCATCGGGTGTATAACTTTTATGATTCATAGTGTATAGTTTCTTTGTTAATGTTCCACTTGTTCAATACTTTTCTGAGCGCATTCAAACCATAATACATTCTTGATTTAGCGGTATTTTCTGAGATGGCTAATGCTTCGGCAATCTCTTTGAACTTAAGCCCCTCATACTCTTTCATAATGACTACTATGCGTTGTTCTTCGCTCAACTCTTTGAGCGCCCGGTGCAATACCTGTTCAAGTTCAGTTTTTTGGTACTGTTGGTCAGGGTTGGCAAAACGGTTGGTGTCTTTTTCGTATTTGCCCCAAGGTGGTGCCTCCTCCCCTGCTTTCTGCGCTGACTTAAACAAAGATACAGTCCAACGGCGTTTGTTGCGGCGTTCTTCTTCGTGACAGTTGTTACTGGCTATGCGATACAACCACGACCTAAAACGGGCGGGTTGTTCCAGCTTTTGCAGATTTTTGTACACCGCAATAAAAGTGCGTTGGGTAGCTTCCATTGCCAAATCGTGGTCGTTAAAGTATTTATAAGTAAAATTATAAATGCGATTGTTCCACAGATTTACCAAATGGTTAAATGCCTTCCGATCTCCATTGCGTGCCTTATTCACCAACATTTCGTCATGCACCATTTGCATTATCTATCAAGGGGTTTAAGTGTGCTCAGTACTTTTACTATCTCTTTTTGTTATTGGTGAGATGATGTGGGCTTCAAAAAAGTTTTAAAAGGAGGATTTTTTTTCTGAAAAAGTGCATTTAAAAAATCTTATCTGCAGTAATAAAACAGCAATAACCAAGGCAAAAGCAACTTAATCACCTCATCCTAAGCAATTTACTATTCTCCTTTTTGTTTTTACAAATCAAGAGAAATGACAGGCCTATTACGATCAAAAAGTTGACGGTCAAAAACTCAAACCAATAAAAAAAGCTTGCAATGTGTTTCAGCAAAATTAAATACTGCTCACCATAGATTTAACACATATTTATATTATTTTAGAAGTGATTTCACCCACTAAACTATCAATCAATTTTTGCAATACATTACAATATGTCGGAACAAACCACAATCCCTACAAGACCACTAGTCTCCTCAACTCGCGAGACCCTCAATTTAACTCTGGAAGTAAAGTCTGGTACACTGCCCAATGATTTATGCGGCTACGTATACATCAACACTCCCAATGGTACTGTCAACTCTGCCTTGCCTTATCCCAAAACCCACCCTGACGGCAAACCCAACCAAGAGTACAGTTCGCCGCTTTTGGGTGGTGGTGGCTATATTTTTAAGTTTGACCTTACCCAGCCAGGCACAATCACCCTGAAGGCAAAGCTGCTAAAGCCCCCTTCTTATTATGCAGACAAGGCCACCAAATATGGCACCACCGGACACACACTGCTTGGTTTTAAAAACCTGGGCATCGCCCGATTATCTTTTGTATTGGGGGCTGCCGAACAAATAGCTACCGCTATAGTGCCCGTAAAATTTAAAAATGATCAGGCTACGCGTTTGTTGGCTACCGCCGACCTGGGCAGGGCTTATGAGTTTAACCCCAAGCTACTAAACGTTACCCAACCCATTGGGCAATTGAGCGATTATGTAGCTGCCACTCCTGCCATTGTTCCCTGGATTTTTAAACTCATTCAAGGTACTGCTCACCCTACCTTTGACCCTGTCACCCAAGAACTTTTCACGGTAAACTATACCAAGTCGGTAAAGACCTTGCTTCAGGCTTCGGGGTTATGGCCTTTGTTGCAAAGTGCTCCTGAAACAGTAGAACAGCTATTGGAAGAATGTATAGATGAACTAGAAGAAAAAAACACCCACAGCAAAAACAAGCTTAGCTTTGAAGATTTCGTTGAGCACCTGGAAAAAAAACTTAGCCAAAAACAAAGTAAGCTTCAGGAAGCCGCCCAATCGGTCAAGACTCATGTAGAAGTAAACCAAAGCATATTTGATAAAATAAAAGCGTTTTTTATTCATCTCATCAATAAAATATTTGGCAAAGAGGCAAAGGCACTGGAAGAAAAAGTAGAAGATACCATTGTAGAATCTATAGAGTCAAGCACGTCTATAGAAGATGAGGTGTACCTGCTTCGCTTTAGCGACACCAAAACCCACGACCGATGGAAGGTGGTAGACGAAAATGGGGATAATATAAAAATTCTTCAATGCATGCACCAAACCAGCATTAGCAAAGATTATGTGCTCTTGATTGATGCAGCCTTTAAGCTTTCGCTGGATGTGTTGATGAATAATCCCTTTCCTAACAACGAAAAGTTGAACAGGTTTTTGCGACAAATTACTACCCAGCCTCAACTTGCCAATACTCCTCTATACATTATCAAGCGTGCCGACCTGATTGCAGGCAATGAAACCGTGGTAGCCAAAAGCCTGACACTCAAACCTGAGTTTATTCATTTTACGGCAAACTATAGCAATGATAATCAACTGATTACAATTTATACTGCGTCCAATGCAGCGGCTTGTTTGGCCGAGTGGGTCAGGTGTTATGATGAACTTATGCCGGGCACACCTATTGAAGAAGGAACTGAGGGTATTTTATGTGTGGGGTCGATGGATGTAGGTAGGGTAGGAAAAATTGTCATTGATGCTGAAACGGCTACCATTAAAGAAGAAATCATGACCTATGAAACCGGTAACCCAGACAAAAACGGGGGTACTGCACCGCATACGTGGCTTTCGGGGTTTTATACATTCAGAGATTTTATTTCTGCCGAACAACCAGTCAACGAAATCAAAAATATTTATTGGCAATTTGGCGCCCTGGAAAAACGCCGACTTACCAAGTTTATTTTTGACTTATACAAAGATTACCCTAACCGCATAGTACCTGCCGAAGACATAGAGAAGTACAGCGAACAGGGAGTACCCTTGCAAATTGCTCGTTTGAATACTGACACTATGAAACTAGAGGATTATTATCAATATCCTGACAACTATACCTTAGGCGCTATTCAGTTTGTACCTAAAAAAACGGCTACTCCGGGGGTAGAGCCCAGCATGGACGGCTACTTGTTTACGACTATGATCAATGGGATAGAAGAAGCAGGCGATCATATTAACTACCTGCGTGAGGTATGGATTTTCGACGCCAGCAATCTAGCCCAGGGACCTACTTGTGTATTGACTCATCCAGATTTTGACTTTGGTTTTACACTACATTCTTTGTGGATAAATGACATAGGAGGGGATGATTTGGCAGACCATTTGAGCACTGATATAGTAGACGAATATCAGCATTTGATAGATGGGGTACCCCCTCAACATAAAGCTGCTGTACAAGCTATTTTTGAGAAAGAGGTATTTCCGAATTTTACTTCAAAATAATGTGACAAGTCAAACAAACTTGTCTTATCTACCTCCCCATTGCCTCACCTGCCAGGGCTTGCTTATAACGTAAGTTTACCCAAACCCTGGTAGAATTAAGCGGTCTGTGGCGGAGCATCAACAAAACATAAATTATAACACGGTTAGGTACTATGAAGAATATAGCGAACTATCAGATTACCGACACGCTTTACAAAAGCGATAAAACGAGTGTATTTTTGGCTTCCAATGAGGAAAACGATCAATTTGTGCTAAAAACTACCACCAACCCTTACCCTAGCCCCGAAGAACTCAAACGCTTTGAGCGAGAATTTAAAATTAGCCAAGACCTGGAAATGCCAGGCATACCCAAAGCACTGTCTCTTATTCCGCAAGGCAACAGCTTGGCTATATTGCAAGAGTATATTGCGGCACCTACGTTGGGCAATGTCATCAAAACACAAAAGCTCAGTGTAAGACAAGTGTTACAAATAGCCATTTATTTGGCCTCTACTCTTGAAAAAGTGCACAAAAAAAATGTGATTCACAAAGACCTGAATTGCAACAATATTTTGCTCAACCCTGAGACTTATCAACCTACCATTATTGATTTTGACATTGCTACCCAGCTTTCGACAGAAAAAACCGATATAGGCAATGTAAACAATCTACAAGGTACCCTTCCTTATATTTCGCCAGAGCAAACCGGCAGAATGAACCGTAGTATTGACTACCGAACCGATTTGTACTCGTTTGGCGTGGTGTTGTACGAAATGCTTACAGGCAATTTACCTTTTCAGGGCAAAGAACAAATGGAAATTATCCACGCCCATATTGCCCTCAAGCCCAAACCACCTCATCTTATAAATTCAGAGATACCCCCGTTTTTATCTGAAATTGTACTTAAGTTGCTTTCTAAAAACGCCGAAGATCGCTACCAGTCTGCCAAAGGGCTAAAAAGCGATTTATCAGACTGCCTGGAAAACCTGGACAACAACAATGCTCACCAACTTGTATTGGGCAAAGGCGATTACTCTGATAAATTTCAGATTTCGCAGAAATTATACGGAAGAGAACAAGAGCGCGAGAAGCTATTGTCGGCTTTTGACAAAACATGTGAAGAGGGCAACGCACAGCTGGTACTTATCAAGGGGTATTCGGGCATAGGTAAGTCGGTATTGATACAGGAAATACAAAAACCTATTACCCAAAAAAACGGGTATTATATCAAAGGTAAATTTGAACAGTTTCAAAGAAATATACCTTACCTTGCTATTATTCAAGCTTTTGATGTATTAATAGATCATATACTTACTGAATCTCAACAAAAGCTCACAAAATGGAAAAACGACTTGTTGACAGCCCTAGAGGGTAATGGACAAGTAATGGTAGATGTAATACCTAAATTAGAATTGATTATAGGCGAACAAGCTCCGGTAGAAAAACTCCCTTCTACTGAAACCCAAAACAGGTTTAACTATACATTCGAAAACTTTATCAAAGTATTTACTCAAAAGGAGCACCCCATTATGCTTGTCATTGATGACTTGCAGTGGGCAGATAACGCCAGTTTGCAATTGCTTGAGCTGTTTTTGAAAAATGCCCAAAACCAATATTTATTCATTGTAGGGTCTTACCGCGACAATGAAGTTGATCAAACTCACCCTTTGACAGCTACCCTCAAAGAAATAAGTAAATATGCTGAAATACAAAGCATTGCGTTGTCGAACCTGCGTATTGAACATATACAGTCTATTGTAGCTGATACGCTTAAAACCGACATCGAATCGACCGAAAGTTTAGCCCAGCTCATTTTTAACAAAACAGAAGGGAACCCATTTTTTATCAATCAGTTTTTAACTAGCTTGTATCAGGATGGCTTATTGTTTTTTGACTATACACACTATCAATGGCAATGGAATGATGCCAAGATAAAGTCGCAAGACATGACGGATAATGTAGTGGAGTTATTGGTCAAAAAAATTGAAAAACTGCCTGCCCAAACCATTGATTTACTGAAAGTTGCCGCTGCCTTTAACAACCAGTTTGACAAAGAAGCACTGTTGGCATTTTACCCGGAAAGCAGCCTGGAAGAAATAGAAACAGCACTCAATGAAGCGCTCAAAGAACAATTGATTTTGAGCAATCAGAAGGGGTATAAGTTTCAACACGACCGCATCCAACAAGCCTCTTATTCTTTAATTGCCCCAGAAAATATAGCTCAAGTACACCTCAATATTGGTCAAACATTGCTGGACAATACCCCCGAAGAACTACTGGAACAAGAGGTTTTTAGCGTGGTCAATCAATTAAATAAAGCTCAATCGCTTATTACTACTCCTGCTTCTATTGACAAACTCAGACAGCTCAACTTTAAAGCTGCCCAAAAAGCCACCAGTGCTACCGCTTATAATAGTGCTATAAATTACCTGAATACAGCCTACGATTTACTCCCTACGGCTCCATGGGAAAACTTATATGATTTTACGTTTTTGCTACACAAAGAGCTTATCGAGGCAGAATACCTTAACGGAAACTTTGACAAAGTGGAGGAATACGCACAAAGCACCCTCCAAAACGCGCACACTTCGGTTGAAAAAGCCGATATTTACAATACACTGATCATACAAGCCACCCTACAGGCAAAGTATACAGAAGCTATAGAGGCTGGAAAAAAAGCCCTAGAGTTGCTCGATTTTGGTATACCAGCAGATACCGACCTGGAAGCAGCCATTGGTGCCGGGTTTGGGGCTGTAGCACAGCATTTGGGAGAACGAAAGGTTTCCAGCATTGTGGATGCTCCAGATGCTGAAGTAGCTGAAGATATTTTGGTTGCCAAGATCTTGTCTAATATGGCCTCGCCTGCTTATTTGTCTAACCCTAATTTATGGACATTTATCATTGTACAAGCTACAGCGCTTGGGCTCAAAAAAGGCAATGTACCTGAGCTTTCTACCATTTATAGTTCTTATGGAATTTTATGTGGAGTAGTTTTTAGTGATTATACCACGGGGTATGAGTACGGAGAGCTTGCCTATAAGCTAAGTGAAAAATACAATAATCTTCAGCAAAAGTGTAACTCTTGTTTTGTGTTGGGCTCTTTTCTAATATACCCTGTAAAGCCCGCCCACCATATTATGCCTGTATTAAAAGAAGGAGAACAACTGGGTTTTCAATCGGGCGAACTGCAATTTGCCACTTACAATACTATGATTGCTCCTAATGTAAGCTTTATAAAAGGCGATGACATTCAAACATTTATAGAGCATAGTGAAGCTAATTTATACATTAGTCTAAAGTACCAAAATAGCTTTGCCACAGACATTATTTTGCCTATGTACGGCCTGGCAAACGCTTTGTCAGACTCGGTATACACGCCTCCCAATCACTTACCCCAGGAGTTTGATACCATACTGGAGCTTACTACTAAAAACCAAACGTTTGTAAGTATCTATATGAGTCACCTGTATCAAGCAATTGCTTATTTGGTGATGAATGATACAAATAACGCCATAAAAAGCACAAACGAGGCCTTAAATTGGCTCCCTTACAATGTAGGCAATGCTCAGTATATGTCTACCCAGTTTTATTACCCGCTTATTCAACTGCAACAGGTAAAACAAATGCCGGATAAAAAAGAGGAGGTACTGAACCAAATCAAAGATTTTATAGACAAACTAAAGTTATTGAGTGAGCTTAACCCGGCAGATTTTCATAATAAGTACTTACTGATTAAAGCCGAAATAGCACAAATAAAAGGCGAGCATCTGGAAGCCATGGACTACTATGAAGAGGCCATCAATAAAGGGCAGGCACAAGGCCTTACTTTTGAGAACGCCATTGCGGCACAGATGGCTGCTTTGTTCTACGAAAGTATCAACAAACACCGCATAGCTCAGGTATATTGGCAACAGAGCCATCAGGCTTATAATATATGGGGGGCAAGCAAAAAAGTAAGCCAGCTAGAGCAAATGTATCCCTTTTTGCTCAAAGGAAACACGGGCTATAAAGACTCTCAAACTATAGTAACTACTACAGGTAAATCGGGAAACATTGGCAAAAAACTCAATTTTGATACTATTCTCAAAGCGTCACAAATGCTTTCGGAAGAGGTGGTACTATCATCATTGTTAGAAAAAATGATGGCAACCCTCATAGAAAATTCAGGAGCCCAACGAGGCTTTTTGTTTTTGTACAACCAAGACCAACCTTATTTAGAGGCTGCCGTAGACGTAAGCACTCAAGCCATTACCACCCTACAGTCGATTCCGCTGGAACAAGTAAATGCTCAGGAAGTAATTTTGTCGGAAGAGATCGTAAACTATGTGGTGCGTACCAAGCAAACCCTGGTGCTAAACGATGCCAGTAATGAAGGACAATTTACCCACTTACCATACATCAGTACCACCCATACAAAATCGCTTTTATGCACCCCTTTGCTCAAAACAGGTCATATTGTAGGTATTCTTTACCTTGAAAACAACCTCAGTACAGGCGCATTTACCAGCCAACACCTGGAAGTGCTCAATATCCTGTCTTCTCAAATGGCTATTTCAGTAGAAAATGCCCTCTTATATGAAAACCTGGAAGATAAAGTAAAAGAAAGAACCAAACAGTTAAATATTGCCTATCAGCAAATCAAACAAAAAAATGATGACATTACCGCCAGTATCAATTATGGACAGCGAATACAAGCCGCTATTTTGCCCAATACCCAACGTATAAAAAGTATTCTGGACGATTGTTTCATTTTATTTAAACCACGTGATATTGTATCTGGTGATTTTTATTGGTTCAATCAAAAAGACGATAAAGTAATTATTGCGGCTATAGACTGCACCGGACACGGAGTACCAGGGGCGTTTATGTCTATGATAGGTCATGCACTGTTAAGTGAGATAGTATCGGTAAAAAACATAGTGACACCTTCACAGGTATTGACCCAGCTGGATAAAGGGATTCAAGCGCTGCTTAAACAAGATAAAACCAAAAACCGTGATGGAATGGACCTTGCCCTGTGTGTTTGGGACAAAACCAATAAAGTACTTACGTTTGCGGGTGCCAAAAACCCATTGGTGTATATACAAAACAATACGATACACGCCATCAAAGGCAATAAGTTTAGCATTGGTGGAGAGGTTAGAAAAACCGAGGTCACGTTTGAAGAACATAGTATAAACATAGACGCCCCTACTTGCTGTTATATAGCGTCTGATGGGTACCAGGATCAGTTTGGAGGGCAAGAAGATAAAAAGTTTATGAGGAAACGCCTAAAAAACCTATTACTTGACATACACTCTCAAGATATGGATAGCCAAAAAAACATCCTTGATCAGACCCTTCAGGAATGGACAGGTGCTAAGCATCAAACAGATGATGTACTGGTAATAGGTTTTAAAGTAGAATAACACTTAGATTTTATTCAAAGCGCCTAAAAAAAACAAAAGACCTTGAAGAAGCACTTTTGCTAAGTGTACAATAAAAAACAAACTCTGTCAAGGAATGATCAACTGCTGTACCTCTTGCATAGACTCTTCAAGCGATATAAAGGTTTCGGTACGTTGAATGCCAGTGACTTTCTGTATTTTATCGTGTAGCACCTCGCGTAAATGCTTGGTGTCTCGACAACGTATTTTTACAAAAACGCTATAGATCCCCGTGGTGTAGTGCATCTCTACTACTTCGGGGATTTTTTGCAACTGTTTGGCTGCATCTTCATACAAGGAACTCTTGTCCAGATAAATCCCCAGAAAGGCAGTAATGTCCCAACCTAGCTTGGCATAGTCAATCATCAATTGTGACCCCTTGATAATTCCCATCTCCCGCATTTTGCGCATGCGCACATGCACTGTAGCATCTGACACAAACACCTTTTTGGCTATTTCGGTAAATGCCATGGTAGCATCCTGCGTAAGCAAGGCCAATATCTGCCGATCTACATTATCGATTTCTAAATTTTTAGCCATTATTTTTACCAATATTAAGACTTTCTACATAATTAATTCATAAAATTAAGGATAACGTAAAAATAAATCAATTTTATTAAGACATTTGGAATATAAAATCTTTTTCCCCTATCTTTGTAATGTCAATAAAGATAAATGACAGACCAAAAACTTGACATACTTACAACTTACACCTAAGTAGAAATATGGTGTTAAAAATCATCCCCCTGATTTGTCAGGAATGACGCGAATAAGACAACAACGCCAAGACCTATGTGATACAAATTATGTGTAAAAAATGTTGAAAAGTTGTAAGTATCAAAGTTTTTGGAATAAGTACACACACACTGTAAGGTGATGAAATTGGCAGACATGCCCTCCCGTCTCGGGGGTGAAGACAAAGGGACAAATTCCAGCAGGGACTAACCGCTTCGTGGAGGTTCGAACCCTCCCCTTACAGCTTTTTAAATGGCTTCAAGTAGGAAGCTTCAAGCGACAAGTTTACCCCAAAAGAGGGGTAATAACAAACACACTGTAAGGTGATGAAATTGGCAGACATGCCCTCCCGTCTCGGGGGTGGAGAAATGAGTACTTTTCAATTTTTGTGTCAGGCAAAACATGAAAGGTATTCTGAAGGGATAAATTCCAGCAGGGACTAACCGCTCCGTGGAGGTTCGAACCCTCCCCTTACAGCTTTTTAAACGGCTTCAAGCAACAAGTTTACCTCAAAAGAGGGGTAAATAACAAACACACTGTAAGGTGATGAAATTGGCAGACATGCCCTCCCGTCTCGGGGGTGGAGAAACGAGTACTTTTCAACTTTTGTGGTAGGCAAAACATGAATAGTATTCTGAAGGGATAAATTCCAGCAGGGACTAACCGCTCCGTGGAGGTTCGAACCCTCCCCTTACAGCTTTTTCAATAGCTTCAAGTAGGAAGCTTCAAGCGACAAGTTTACCCCAAAAGAGGGGTAAATAACAAACACACTGTAAGGTGATGAAATTGGCAGACATGCCCTCCCGTCTCGGGGGTGGAGAAATGAGTACTTTTCAATTTTTGTGTCAGGCAAAATATGAAAGGTATTCTGAAGGGATAAATTCCAGCAGGGACTAACCGCTCCGTGGAGGTTCGAACCCTCCCCTTACAGCTTTTTCAATAGCTTCAAGTCATTAGATACCGATGCATATCGGTGCAACAAGTTTACCCCAAAAGAGGGGTAAATAACAAACACACTGTAAGGTGATGAAATTGGCAGACATGCCCTCCCGTCTCGGGGGTGGAGAAATGAGTACTTTTCAATTTTTGTGTCAGGCAAAATATGAAAGGTATTCTGAAGGGATAAATTCCAGCAGGGACTAACCGCTCCGTGGAGGTTCGAACCCTCCCCTTACAGCTTTTTTGATTATATATATGTGAGTTATCCTACAATCAGTTACTTGCTTATGCTTCTCCAATAGTTTGGCTATTGGGGACATAAATATTTATATAATACACACTGTAAGGTGATGAAATTGGCAGACATGCCCTCCCGTCTCGGGGGTGAAGACAAAGGGACAAATTCCAGCAGGGACTAACCGCTTCGTGGAGGTTCGAACCCTCCCCTTACAGCTTCATAAGTAGTCTATTGAAGAGTCCATTATCTGCATAATGCTTATTTTTAACAAACATGCCTGACCCACCAGAACGGGGTTGGGCATTTTTTTTGTTAACCGCCCATCAAAATACGCCAAGAAAAGATACCTTAAAAAAGCAACCTACTGCCAATGGTACAACAATTAGTTGAGGGGGTGGTATGCTTGTGGAAAAGTTTTGCTAAATTTACTTTTTAGTAAACCTACAAAAATAACCTGATCCAGTTGGATTACTTTATTTTTTCCGTTTTACTTACAATACTCCGCAGTGATTTTAGTCAAAGTTGATTACTGATTACCTTCGGTGAGCTCACCAGAGGCTCGGTTATCAAATGGTTATAAGTTTAAAAACTATTTAATTTAGACGTAAAACTGAAACCCTTTGAAAAATAAAGCAAGTAAACAAATTTAATATACGCCATTGGTTTACAATGATTAATAGGGTAAACATTTACTCGAATCCGCTATGGACTACGGACTAAATACTATGGACTATTGACTTAGGACTGACACCAATATAAAAAGTAAAAATAAATATGCAGGCTTTTCTACATCAATGCATTACTCAGCTGATTGACCACCACGGTACCGAGGGGCTAAAAGGGCTTTGTGTGGTAATGCCTACCCGTAGAAGTTGCCATGTATTGCGTCACTTTATGGTTGCTCAAAAAGTCGACGCAGAAGATTTTCCTACCATTCTAACCATAGACGATTTTGTAACTGAAACTACCCAAACCGATACATCGAGTGCCATTGTGCTGTTGCTGGAGTTGTACGATGTTTTCCGTAAAATTGACCCTGAAATTAAGCTGGAAAAATTTACTAGTTGGGGGTATGTACTGCTGAAAGACTTTGAACAAATTGACCGTAATCTGGTAGATGCAAAAAAATTGTTTAGCAACCTGAGCGACATTAAAAACATTGAGCGCTGGAACCTGGGCGAACAACAGATAACTACCAAAATATCGCGTTATTTTAAACTATGGGAAAACCTGCAAGAGACTTATACGCAGTTTCAGGAAAGACTCACTTCTAATGGACAGGCATACATGGGCATGCTTTACCGCAAGCTGGCCAATGAGATAGACGAGTTGCTTATACAACCTGACAAGTACAATCAATTTGTGTTTATAGGGTTCAATGCTTTGACTAAGTCTGAAGAAAGTATTTTTAAACAATTGGTAAAAAAAGGCAAAGCAGAGGTATTCTGGGATACCGATGATTATTACATGCGCGAAGGCATTGAGAATAAGGCGGGAATGTTTCTCAAGCAATATAAAAAAGACTGGGCGGGCGATGCCTGGAACTTTCAGGGAAACCACTTGCAGGAAACTAAAAAAGAGGTACAAGTAATAAGTGTGGCCAATGCCAGTTTGCAAGGCAGGGCTACCAATCAGCTGTTAGAAAACTGGGCAATTAACCCGCTCAAAGCCAATACAAACGGACAAGGAACAGGCGGAAGTGATACCGCCATTGTGCTGTCGGACGAAAATATATTGGTCCCATTGATTCATTCATTGAGTAAAGAATATGCTGGAATGAATATTACAATGGGGCTTGCTTTGCGCAATTCGGCTTTGTTTAACCTGGTAGACGCATTGTTTGAGCAAAACCAAACCAAAATAAGGGTGGTGCTTGAGCAGGAAGAAGAAAAAGAAGAGGAAGAAAAAGACCAAACCGCAACTGATGACAAGAAACCCGAAAAGGTCTCTAAGTTTAGCTACCGAAGCATTATTAAGTTGTTAAATCACCCTTTTATCCGGCAGTTTGAGCGCAAGGTTGAAGCAGAAATTACTACAGAAGGTGAAACCCGCCCTGGTTTTATTCAGGAGGTGGTGCGTTTTATTAATAAAAATAACCAGATTTTTTTATCACAGGCAGCACTGCTCGACTTTACAGAAACGCCTTTGTTTAAAGAAGATAAAACCGACGATGAGCTTGCCCGCATTCACCAACAAGCCCCTGCCTTTCGTCAGCTATTTGAGATTTTGTTTAGCAGTTGGAAAAACGCCCTTGATGCCATTGCTTGTTTTGAGCAATTGATGGAACTTCTCAACTTTGAAACCAACCAGTTTGAAATTAAGTATGCCGAACAGTTTCGAGAGATTTTAAATGACTTAAAGTTTTTTATTCGTACCCGTCGTGGCTTTATCAGTATTCATACCTTCAAAATTTTTCTTTACCAGGCGTTTCGCGAAGCTAAGGTAGCTTTCGACAGCGAAAAATCTACCAGCTTGCAAGTATTGAGTCTGGTAGAAACCCGTAACATTGATTTTGACAACGTGATTTTGTTATCGGTCAATGAAACGATCTTGCCCAAAGGCAAAAAAAGTAATTCTTTCATCCCCTTTGATATTTCGCAAAGCTATGGACTGCCTACTTATGTAGACCAGGAGGCTATGTTGAGTTATCATTTTTACCGTTTGCTACAGCGTGCCAAAAAAGTAGCCATTTTACACGTGTCACCTTCTGATACCTATGGAGGCTATGAAAAAAGCCGTTTATTGCTTCAGCTTCAACACGACTTGTCGCAGTACAACCCTGAGATAAAAGTAAAAAATCAAGTGGGGCGCTTTCGCAAATCTGACGAATACGAAGAGCAGGGGCTGGTCATTCAGAAAAACACCCAGGTAATGGACAAACTGATGCAAAAGTTCAAAGAAGGTTTATCACCGTGGCATATCAACGCATTCATTAGTTGTTCGCTTAAGTATTATTTTAACCAGATTGCCGAAATAGGTAACTCAATTGTAGTAGAAGAAAGCCTGGGAGCAGATAAGTTTGGAAGCATTGTACACGAAATACTAGAAGATATTTACCGGGAACTGTCGGCAAAACACAAAGAAATAGAAGCCCCGCATATAGAAGCCGAACTGCCCGAAGTACAAAACCGGGTAAATGAAAAGTTTTTGCAAGAAGAGTACGCCAACTACCTGCAAACTGGTGAGAATTTCATCACTAAAAAGCTTGCCACCAACTTTGTGACTAACTTTCTGAAAAATCAGGCAAAAGAAGCTAAAGAAAATGGGGCGCCGTTTGAAATTTTGAGCCTGGAAAACAAAAACCGTTGGACTGACCCTCAAGAAGCTTTTAGCCCGGTACTATCTGCCCAGTTTGAGGCGGAGGTAAATGGGCAAGTGACAGAGGTAAAGATCAAGGGGATTACTGACCGTATAGACAAAATTGGCGAAAAGGTACGTATTATTGACTATAAAACAGGGTTGGTAGAAAAGAAGGATGTAAAGCTAAGCAATGATGACCTGGAGCGCTTGGTATCGGACACCAAAGCCGACAAAGTAAGGCAGCTTTGGTTGTATAAATATATTTTGTCTAAGCTAATTATAGAAAAGGGAGAGTATTACATTGGCGAACACAAGCTTACCGAAAAGGAACCTATCAGTGCAGGTATCTATAGTTTGCGTAACCTCAAAGAAGGACTGCTAGAGCTCAAAAGTAGTGTAAAAGATCAGGAATTGTTTTCTGAAACCCTACACGAATATGTGCACAAGTCAGAAATATATTTGCAAGAGATTATTCATAATATGGCAGACGAAACCCAACCTATAGAACGCACTCCAGATATTAACACTTGCGTGTATTGTGCCTACAAGGGTATTTGTGGCCGATAAACCCTATAATACTCACAGACCGCGCTGGAAGCAATGACCGAAAACTACCGAGTAGAACTGTCTGGTTTTAACATAGAAAACTGTATTGTCGGTCAAGGTGTCTTTCATTGACTTTACTAAGCGTAACTTTGAATATTAGATTATTTCAGGATTTAACTATACAACAGGATTATTCCCACCATATCACCATTCGCCAAACAAGTTTTTTTATTTTTTTAGAACACTTTATTTCCTCCGTTTTACTGATGAATAAAGCGTTGGTCAGGGTGAGGTATTTTCAATCTTTTATCTTGAATACACACCAGATATTTACCCACTAGGTGCTCCTCGGCTAAAATACTTACTTACAAACCATTACCTCTTGTAATAATTGCAACTAACAAGGTCGAATATGTGTCTTAAAGACAAAACATGTTGTATATTTTGCAAACAAGATCTCAGCATAACAAAAATGGGTGATGTAACTCCATATAATCGAACAAAATTTATTAAACATTCAAATTAATGCAGTACAAAAAATACAGTAGCAGGCTTTTATACATGTTACTTTTTCAAGCAGCAATCATTTGTCAGGGCTTTAGTCAAACTTATTATCCTTACCGGAAACACGAATACAGACACACCAAAAAGTGGGGCTTTTCTGATAGTTTAAAAAAAATGGTTATTTCGCTTCAATACGATCAAGTAGACCCATTTAATGACGGAGTAGCCCGGGTAAAAATTGATGGTAAATACCGGTTCATTGATAAGAGGCAACGGTTTATCAATGATATAAAATACGATTATGCCACAAACTTTGACAATAAACGGGCTATAGTGAGGCGCGGTAATGGATGGGGAGTGATAGACAATACAGGCAAGCCCGTGACAGCGTTGATGTATGACTATGTCGCGGGATTTAGAAATGGCTTGGCAATTGTTAAGTACAATGGCAAGTACGGGTTTATTAACTACGAAGGTAAACTCGTCATCAAGCCTGAGTATGACTATGTACACCCTTTTGGCAAAAAGTATACAGGCGTACAAATCAGAGGTTTTTGGGGGTTTATCAATAGGCAAGGTAATATCGTGATTCCGACAAAGTACAAAGATGTAAGCAATTTTAGTGAAGGGTTGGCGTTGGTAAAATATGAAAATCTCTACGGGTTTATCAATACCGAGGGAGAGCTTGTCATCAACTATCAATTTGATGCTGCAGTAAGTTTTCGCGAGGGCCTGGCAAGAATAGAAAAACGAGGATATTCGGGCTTTGTAGATAAACAAGGTTGGCTAATTAAGCCTAAGTATATGGGAGTAGTCAGCTTTCGTGAAGGATTGGCCAGAGTAAAAAACGCGGCATTTTGGGGTTTTATAGATAAACGTGGCGACACAATCATACCCTTTAAGTATGAAAAAGCCTCTAGCTTTTATGAAGGGTTGGCAGGTGTGAAAAATGGAGGAAAGTGGGGGTTTATCAACAACAAAGGAAATATGGTGATTCCTCAAAAGTACGACAGAGCAGATGTACCCCGCAATGGTTTGATTAGGGTGAAGATGCAGGGAAAGTGGGGATTTATCAACAAAAAAGGAGAAGAAGTAATTTCTATTAAATACGAGTTTGTCAATGGTTTTAAATATGGACTTGCCAAAGTAAAATATAAAAACGAATGGATTTATATAGATAAAAATGGTACGGAGTATGTAGATTATTGAAAAGCTCAATTTGTATTTGTATTATTGTATTTTTAATACACAGGTGTGTCAAAAAATAAAGCAATGGCACGATTTTTTACTATAGAAAACACATTAATTGTATTTTTCTAAGAGTAGGCATTTCGCAAGACTTAAGATGTCATGATGAGTAAAATTAGAAAAGCGTTCATTTGTATACTAGTAGCATCATTTGCATGCACACTAACCGCAGAAAATGGGTTTGCGCAAAAAAACACGAAAAACCCGGCCAAAAAAGATACCACCAAAAAGAAAAAACCTCTTTTTGTGGTTATCAAACCCTCATTAATTCCTTTCCGAAAAGACTCCCTATGGGGGTATGCTGATACCAACAAAAGACTAAGAGTAAAACCTCAATATTCAGAGGCGCTTCCTTTAGTAGGTGGAATGGGCAGAATCAGAAAAGGTAAAAAATGGGGTTTTGTCAATAAACAAGGGAGGGTTACTATTCCCCCAAGGTACGACCGGGTCAATGATTTTAAAGGCAATGTTGCGATGGTAGAGTCTAACCTTAAGTGGGGCTTTATTGATAAACGAGGCAAAGTAGTAGTGCCTATCAAATATGATTTTGTCTATGACTTTAGCGAAGGGCTTGCTGCCATTGGGCTCAACGGAAAACTAGGTTTTGTAAACAAAAGAGGGCAACTGGTTGTACCCACTGTTTATGACGGAGCCAGTAGCTTTAATGAAGGACTTGCTGCTGTAGGTAAGATTGTAAATGACCAGGCTAAGATGGGTTTTGTTGACAAGCGAGGCAAATTAGTGATAGGCTTTAAATACGAAAATGTTTACGACTTTAACGAAGGACTAGCACTGGTTTACCACAATGGTAAATGGGGCTATATCAACAAAAACGGCATTGTTGTAATTCCGATGCAATTTGAACTTGCTTATGACTTTAGCGAAGGCTTGGCAAAAGTAAATAAAAATGGTAAATGGGGTTTTATTAATAAGAAAAACCGCGAAGTAATTCCATACAAGTATGATGAGTCATCGCATAGTTATGGTACTTTCAAAGATGGTATCATTAGAGTAAGGTTAAACGGTAGAGAAGGTTGGATTGATCGCAGAGGTCGTGAAATGGTAGCGTTGAAATACCGTGATGCCAATGACTTTAGCGAAGAACTTGCTGCCGTAAACTACAATGGTAAATGGGGATATGTAAACAAAGTGGGGCGAGTAAGAATTCCATTGAAGTTTGACAAAGCCCAAAACTTTAGTGAAGGCTTGGCCGCAGTAAGGTTGCGAGGCAAGTGGGGGTTCGTAAACCATAGAGGAAAAGTAATCATTCCTTTTAAATACTCAAGAGTAAAAAGTTTTAAAGAAGGCGTAGCAGAAATTAACATTGGTGGCAAAAAAGGGTTTATTGACCGAAAAGGCAAGCAATACTTTTAGCCCTACCTGTTCTTTAAAAGAAAATATACATCAAAAAACGGACGCCCTTAACAGAGCATCCGTTTTTTATTGATTAAAAAAATTAGATCTATTTTGCTGCCTACTTTACCACCAACATTTTTTTGGTCTCCACTTTTCCTCCTGCTTCTATGCGATAAAAGTATACGCCTGGCACTAGTCGCGAAGCATCAAACTGTACCCTAAAATTACCTTTCGGATGATTTTTATTGTCTACCAATATCTGAATCAACGATCCTTTACGATCTATAACAGATAACCTCATCGCAATATCATCTACCAAGTAAAACCTAATGGTGGTAAAATTAATGACCGGGTTGGGTGTATTTTGGTACAAGTAAAATTTAGGCAGGTTTTCGGTGGCACTTCCTTTAAAAGCTTGGTTGATAATGGGCTGTTCTTGTCCATTGGTGCCAGTAATCGGGTCATACTTTTTAAGCAAGTGGTCTTCCAACTGCGCATCATTCACCGAAAACCAATCTTTCAATACCGAAGTATACACCTGGCGATAGTCATATTGTACACTTAAGTTCCCCCCCCTATTCAGATTATTCAGGTTGGCATTGTCCCCAATCACTCCCCCTTCGGCACCATTGCCAAAAATAAACATAGGAGCAGCTGTGCCATGATCAGAACCATAACTACCATTGGAACGAACCCTCCGCCCAAACTCTGACACCGTCATGCCCAGTACACGATCATCTTGTTTTAAATTTCTTAAGTCGGTGAAAAAGTCGCGCATCGCCGTAGAGAGATGAGAAAGCAATACGGCGTGTCTTCCTGTATCAGTAGCCCCTATTTCTACCTGTTGGCTATGTGTGTCGAACCCACCCAATTGTACCATAAATACGCGGGTTTTAGAACCTCCTGCAATCAATCGGGCAATAATTTGGAGTTGCCGAGCCAATCCATTGTTTTTGTTTACGCCGATGGGAGCATTACCCGGAAACTGCAAACGATAGTCTATTGTATTATTACCTTTGTCATACACTTCTTTCACCCTGGCAGCATATTGATGCGCCTTTTCGTTCATTTGCTTCAGGTAAGTCAAACTTTTACCGTAATTGGTGTTGATGTCAAGGTTGGAAGCCAAAGTAGAACGAGTGCCTTTGTTTACCAGGTCAAAAAATGAGTCAGGCGTACGAAAAGCAATGCTGGTAGTAATGCCTTCGTTGCGGCTAAAACCAATAGAAGACTGAGCGCCTATTTCAATGGCCAGTGGATCAGGCATTTGATCGGTGGGATAAGCCAAAGGATAGTCTGGAAACGCATCATTCAGGTAACGCCCCATCCAGCCCGATCCAGTAGGGTTGGAAGGATCTCCGGCAGTAAGCCACAAGTCACGCCCTTTGAAATGTGATAACGACATATCGGGATAGCCTACATTCTGAATAATCGTCACTCGCCCTTCGTCATACATTTCTTTGGTATCGCGCATGACAGGGTGCAACCCAGTGCGACTGGTAAGCCCCCACAGTTTTTTTTCGGGCAAGGCAAGGTTACTTCTATAGTTATAGTATTGGGCATATTGGTCCATGGGCACAATGGTATTGAGTCCATCGTTGCCTCCCGACAAGAAGACCACTACAAGTATTCGATCTTCTTTGGTACCCTGGGCAGCTAATGTGGTAAGGTAATTTGACAGACCCAGACCGTGGGCAGGCATACTACCTATAAAGGCAGAAGCTCCCGCCATTGTTTTTATAAAGCGTCTTCGTCTCATATTGTGTATGTGTAGAGTATTTTAAATCAAAATTTAGCAGGAGTTTAGTACAAGTGGTATTCTTCCAGACGAAACAAGGTAACCAGCATAGTTTCTAAACGAGTAGCAGCTGTAGCCTGATCGTTTTGCCATACCGTACCCCAATCGCTCCCTAAGGCACTACTCAATGCAGTTAGTTGTTCGCTGCTTAACTTGACCGGAAACAAATAATCACAGAGCTCTTGTACAAGGGTAGCGGCATTGGTCACATTCGTGATATTACCATTAGTTACTCCATTTTGAATATAGGTTACCGCATCGAGCTTCAGGGTTTGTGTACCAGTTTCGGTATTGGTATTGTCAAAAATTTGCACGCTCACTCCTTTGGACAGTTCGTCAGAGTAACAAAACCTCAATGGTAAAGTCAAGGTAGTGATCCAGTCCTCATGATAAATGGGGGACTGATGATATGCTTTCCATCCGGCTACTTCGGGTGGGTCGTAGAGCTTTTGCTGGATCTCTTCGCAATAGCGGCGCAACTTGTTAATAAAGCTGTAATTTTCAAAAGTATTGGCAGCACCCAGGTTTTGCCCAAAGTGACGTACAGTACCTATGATAAAGTCTACCGGGCTTTTAATGATGGCTCCTACCGAGCTTGCTACTTCATAAAAATGAGCACTTTTAAGCAAATTATCTAATACTGGCTTAAGGGCAAAGTTATTGGCAGTCATTACCGATGCCATTTGAGGAATGATGTTTTGCTCTACGCTTTCGCTGATTTTTGGGTATACAAAGAAACGATACAAAGAGCGACACAAATAAGTGGCGGTGGCACTTTGCGAAAAAATCATATCAATCATGTCGTCCAACTCATTGATACCATCGGCACCACTCCTACCTGTAATAGTTTGGTTATTAAACTTATCACTGAATGTTTTGTTGTTGGTGTCGTGCACTCCATCTCTAAACTCTGTAAAAGGGGGCAAAGCACCACGTTCGGTAGGTTCGAGATAAGTATGCCTAAACCCGGTAAGTACTCTTGCTGCAGTAATGACATCATCTTCGGTATAAGTAGTATAGTCACCCTCAGCTATTTGAGGTCCTTTGCCTATAGTGTACAGTTCAAGCAGCTCTCGCCCAAAATTTTCGTTTACCCTGGTTTTGGTGTTCAACCCTCCATCTAAGAATAACAGCATGGCTGCATCTTTTGACATTCTCACCGAAAACTCTTTGAGGTTATATTGCCCAAAGGCACAACTGCGATAGAGTTTGTTTTGATGGTATAAAAATGGGAAGGCCATTCCATTATTGGAGATAATGGTGGTAAAGTGTACATGCAACCACAGGGTGATTTTTTCTATCACTGTTTGTTGAATGTTGGGGTCTAGCATACGACGCACCCACCAGGAAATCACATATTCCCGACGTTTGTCGTTAGAGGTGGGAGGCGGTGAATCTTGATCGACCGTATAGACTTGATCTAACCCCATGTCGTTTCCTGAGGGGTCGAGCGGGGGGGCAGGGTGAGTAGGAGTACTTTGTCCCATCTGACCAAGCAATTGATCAACAGCAGCATCTACCGACCCAAGATCAAGGTAGGTTTTTACCTCTTGTCGAGTGGGAAAAACAGAGGCTCTGCGAAGTAGGTGAGCAGCCGTTTGGGTGCTCCACGTTCCAGTATACTTTTCTAAACTCATAGCAAACTTTGTCTAAGCAATGTTGTGTAGGTTTACCTTCAATAATATCAATATAAAAACTAGGTGCCAAGCTGAAGAAATTCAATCGAAATAACGTAATGTATAGCTACTAAGATACAAGATATTGGAAACGAACGCTAAGGATTTTAGAAGACATCGGACAAAGCACGTTTTAATAAACTGATAATGAAGCATTTGTACTTAATTTTGTGTAAGTTTTACATAAAAAAAGCGTATTGAGTTTTCTTACTCAACACGCTTATATCACTACAAGGCTACACAAAAATTGCGGAGTATTGACTTTAATAAACCTTTCCCTTAATTCAGTACTCAGGTTTATTTACTCATTTTGTCAATGATGCCATCGGTGATTCCAGAAGCAGAAAATCCACCATCATGAAACAAGTTTTGCATAGTGACCATGCGGGTAAGGTCAGAAAACAATGAAATGACGTAGTTGGCACAATCTTCTGCCGAAGCATTGCCTAGTGGCGACATTTGGTTGGCATACTCATAAAAGGCATCAAAGCCATCTATGCCAGTGCCCGCAGTAGTTTGGGTGGGCGACTGAGAAATGGTGTTTACCCGTACCTTTTTGCTGGCACCATAACGGGCTCCATAGCTACGGGCAATAGACTCCAGCACTGCTTTTGCCTGTGCCATATCTCCGTAAGTGTCAAAAGTACGTTGGGCAGCAATGTATGACAGCCCTACGACTGAGCCATATTCATTGATAGCATCCATTTTTTCGGCGGTTTGCAACATTTTATGAAATGACAAAGCCGAAATATCCAAACTCTTTAAAAACCAATCATAATGCAGGTTTCCATAATCACGTCCTTTGCGCACATTGGGGCTCATGCCTATAGAATGCAACACAAAGTCGAGCTTTCCCCCTAAGGCTTCTATCGACTTCTCATACAATGCTTCTATGTCTTCTACTTTGGTGGCATCTGCCGGAATAACTTCTGTGTTACAAGTCTCTGCCAACTCGTTAATTTTACCCATACGCAAAGCTACCGGGGCATTGGTAAGTATAAACGAAGCTCCTTCTTCTTTAGCTTTGAGGGCTACTTTCCAGGCAATTGAGTTTTCGTCTAAGGCTCCAGTAATAATGCCTCTTTTCCCTTTTAATAAGTTATATGCCATATTCCTGTCTTTTGGCTCAAGCTACATTGTGTGTGTTTGCCCCAAATATACCACGAAGCAAACAAGTAGTAACTTAAGTAAGTTATAAAGAATTGTTTATCTGATTTTGAATCCAATTGATGGACATTTTACCCCCTAAATAACGATCATTTTACCAAAGTTCAAAATAAGGAATGGCATAGCAAAAGTTAATCTGCCGAAGCAGTAGTAGTAAAACCACAAGTAATGGCTACTCTTTGGGCTTGTGCCATGTGACGTTGGTTGTGTGCCACCACAAAATGGATACAGTCTCCCAAACGAAGTTTGACCAATGGATGCAAAGAAGTGCGGGTTTTGAGCTTGTTTAAATGCACGTGTTTGGCTTGTGTTATGAGCTGGGTTAAAGTGTGTTGATGCTGCAAAAACTCCTGGTAAACATGCTGAGGAGACTGTAGACTGATGATGGGTTCAAACTTTTTCACCGTACGGGCTTTTTTTATAGGTACGCCTGCCTCATTGAGTTTTACCCCGTTGATTGAAAACTTACCCAACCAGTTGGAGTGTACTTGCTCCACGGGCTTTTGGTAAGCAGCAGGGGCTTGAGCCAATACTCGTTTGATTTCGGAATGGTAAAAACGAGCGTAAATATTCAAGTGCTCCAGGCACTCTGCCATACTCCAGCTTTGAACAGCAGGAGACTGTTGCCATTGCTCAGTGGTAAGGTTTTGCCAGTCTTGTTGCAACGTTTGTATGACTTGCTCAGTGGTGGTGTGTACATATTGATACCAGTTTTGTAGGGTCATTGTTATATCGCGTTAAGTTTGTTAGAGCTTGTTTAAGTTTTCGCATTTAGCGTAATTTTCGATGAGCTTTGTTCTCAGATGCGTTAAATTTTGAGGGAATAGCAGCGCTATTACAAATAAATTTAACAATATATGAGGGCAAAAATCACGTAAAGTGCCTATTAGGTGAAGTTTAAACAAGCTCTTAAATTCATTCGTACAAAATTAGCGGAAAACAACATTTAGACCTGTGACTCAACAAGACAAAAAAAAGACCATGCACGACAAAAGCCTGCCCCAACACCGCACCCTGATGACCATTATTCGTGATTTGGTGCTTGCTGTGACCGAACGAGGGCACAACCAACAGACATTTTGTCAGCGCATAGGACTCACCCAAAAAGAATTACAACAAGACAACACTTGGGTAGACCTGGAAACCGGGCATCAAGTATGGCAGGCGGCACTGGAAGCCACCCAAGACCCTTATTTAGGTTTATACATTGGGCAAAAAAGCAATGTATCGGTAGCGGGTACGGTGGCTTACCTTATTCAAAGCTGCCCCAATTTGCTCACCGCGTTTAACAAAATGTGTGAGTACAACGCTGCCTATACTACAATGTTTGACTATGAAACCGAGGAAAAGGCACCACACGAGGTTTGGATTCATTATACCCCTATACACGAGTGGACAAGTAGGTACCCGGCTACTGCCCAACAAGCTATAGAAACCAGCATGACGCGCACTTGTGCCCTACTACGCCTGCTATCAGGTAAGCACTTGGCACCACTTCGGGCTTTTTTTAACTATCCACTTCATAAAAATGTGGTAGTATATAAGCAATTGCTTTGTGAAAAAGTATATTTTGAACAAGCTCAAAACAGTTTAGTATTTGCCTGGCAAGACTTACAGCAGCCAGTACTTACTGCCAATGCGCAGCTACGCGAACATTTTGAGCAGCTTGTCAAGGAGGATTTGCTCACAAAAAAACCGCAAGAATGGGTAAAAAAGGTAAGGCAAGTTATTTTAAACCAACCTATCAATCACCTCCCTTCGTTGCATCAGGTAGCTCACGCACTTCATCTTACACCACGGTCGCTACAACGTAAGCTCAAACACGAAGGGCATACTTTTTTGGTGATTGCCAATGATATACAACAACAAAGGGCGATGCATTTGCTGCGTCAAACTCAACTCAATGTATCTGAGGTGGCTTATATGCTAGGCTACGCCGAACCCAGCGTTTTTAGGCGGGCTTTTAAACGTTGGACAGGGAAAACACCTAAAGAATACCAGCAGAGCTTTCCCCTTTCTTAAGGTGAGTACCGTATATTATATCAGTATTTAAAAAAATTAAAACCTAAATATGAGAAAATTAGCAGGAGTTTTTGCGTTGTTTTTGATGTGTTCGGTGGCAAGTGCCCAAACAAGCTCTTTGAACACCTCTACAATGAACGGACAGGGTGGCTTGGAAGACTGTATTGAAGAAGTAGCATACATAAGCCCCAGCGGGCAGGCTTTTACCAAAACTGAATACAAGGAAGCCTTGGTGTACATGCTCAAAACAGGTAGTTGTAGTTACAAAGGCATTAAACTCTACGGTAAAGTAAAGTTTGTAACTTCGTTTCCTGATATTAAAATTCAGTATGTAAGTTCATTTCCTGACATTAAAGTGCAGTTTGTAGACTCGTTTCCGGATAAGTGTGGCAAATGGAAAGAGGTAAGTTCATTTCCCGATTTTAAAGTAGAGGTAGTGAGTTCTTTCCCTGACCTGAAAGTAAAAAAAGTAACTTCTTTTCCTGGGATGAATTAGGTTCACTCAATTTATCAAACCTATCAAAAGCCAGGCAAATTATATTTACCCAACAGGCTTGGCTTGTTTATTTTACCACCTGATGTACCATAGTCAGCCACGGTTCCAACCTGGGCTATTTGGGCTTTTCCACAAAGTACATATCTACATTTCCTTTGTTTTTGGCATTAATTTTTCCCCGGTACTCACATTGAAAATGATCTTTGATCAATGCGTAGGTGTCGCCCGATATATTTACTTTGCCTGCCTCTCCTCCCGACTCCATTCTTGACGCCAGGTTTACCGTGTCGCCCCAAATATCATAAGCAAATTTTTTCTTGCCAACCACCCCTGCAATAATTTCCCCGGTATGAATACCCAGGCGAAGCTCCCACACGGGCAACCCTTGAGCTTCTTTGTCTTTTTTCCAATGTACCATAAACGCTTGCATTTCAAGCCCAGCTTTTACAGCATCTACCGGGTTGGTTTGGTTGGCCAAGGGAATTCCCCCAGCTGCCATATAAGCATCGCCAATGGTTTTTATCTTTTCCAGGTTATGCTTCTCCAAAATTTTATCAAAGGCAGTAAAGCAATAGTTGAGTTCTTCGATTACTTCTTGTGGGGTAATCTTTTCGGCAAGCTTGGTAAACCCTTTAAAATCGGTAAATAATACTGATACCAGGTCGTAATGCTGAGGGGTGGCATAGCCTTTTTCTTTGAGCTCGGTGGCGGTTTGCTCAGGCAAAATATTCAACAACAACTCGTCAGACTTGGCTTTTTCTTTTTCAATCAATGTATTTTGCTGCTGAATAAACTCGTTTTTTTCGCTCAACTCGTAGTTCGACAGTTCTACCATTTTATTTTGGCGGCTAATTTGGTCGTTCAGCTCAGCAAGGTTGTCTCTTTGTGCTTCTATTTCTTCTTTTTGTTGCTCTATTTCTGCAGTACGTTCTTTTACTTTCTCTTCCAGTTTGCGGTTGGCATTTTTTTGCATTTCAATCACTTCTTCCTGCGCCTGGAGCTTTTCATCTTCTATCACACGAATGCGTTGCCCCAAACCCAATGAAAAGAACAGTATCTCTAGAAATACACCAAACAGGCTAAATACATACCAGTTGACCATTACAGGAATTTTCAACGAAGTAAATATAAAAGGAATAAGGGTAGACAAACTTAACAATAAGGTACCCGCTAAAAAGAATAAAAGCACCTTGTTTTTGGGCAAGCGAAGGTATAGTAAAACCAAAATAACAATTAACAATATATCTCCCAAGGCATTGGTGTAGTATACAATATTGGCAGCCAACGGACGATTAAAGCTGCTCGCCAAAATGCCCACTACCCCTACCAACAACACCAAACGTAAGGCAACCCAAATCGAAAATATTTTATCAACTAAAGGAGCGGTTTTTCTTGTATTGAGAAAGTACCGACTAAACAAAAAGTAAAAAATTTCTACAGTCATGCCAAACACCACTTCTATATAAAAAGCAGCCAACGGTGAGTTATCAAGAAAGTAATCGGTCAGAAAACCACCTTCCGATAAATTGGCAATGGCAATGGCTAATAAATAAAAAGTGTAAAATAGATAGGTGCGGTCACGGGTGGGTATAAAGATAAATAAATGATACAAAAGCATTATCCATAAAATACCCTGAAAAACACCCTGCAACAGGTTACGTATGGTGTTTTTTTGATAATACTGGGTTTGGGCAGTCATAGGCACCGCAAGCGCCAGATTAAACACAGGGGGCGTATAATCTATGCTTTTGAGCTTGACATAAAGCACTACCTGTCGGTTGCCAAACAAAGATATTTGCACTCCCGCTCGTTTAAACGGAATATTGTCTGTTTCGCTCCCCGGACGAAGGCTCCCGCTTTTTTTAACAAAATATTGTTGTTGAATGTCAGGTACATAACACTCTATAAAATTTGCTCCTCCTATATTTAGAAACCAGTCAGTGTCCCAGTTGAGTTTGTTTTGGATCACTACCCGCCCCCAATAAGTACTGCCAGGGCGAAGGTTTTGCCCAGGTTTAAACAATTGGTACTGAGGCTGTAGTTGGGCAGAAGCTACTTTTTTAAACCCTATTTGATTGGTGGTATCTTCATAAATATAAAGATAAGGGGTAAGGCTTTGACTCTTGATGTTTTCTAATTGAAAGGCTGACACCTGTGTTTGGGCGTAGGTAGTCTGAGATGCTCCCCATAGAACCAACAAAAACAGCCAAAACTTCAAAAAAAGACGGTAATTGATATAAAATAAATGCATGATATGTGCTAAAATACTCAAGTCAAATGGTACAACTATGGTAGTAATATGTTTAGTACTTGGTCAAGTATTGAGATTTAGTGAAATAGTAAAGTTCGCTTTTTGAACTCCAATGCACGCCAGTACCTGAGCTACGTGATTTTTTCGCAACGAAGAAAGACAACACTATTCCGTAAATATATACTTAAATTTGGTCTTGACTGAGTACTAATAATTTTTAGAGTTTGGCTATTTATTTTAATTCTTTCTACTTGGATTTACCAATATAGTGATTCCCTCCGTTTTTTAAATGACCTAAAGGAATTATTAATTTTATGGGTCTAAAGTGTATGCATAAATCCTATCCAATTATGTACACGCTCAGACATTCTTTGACCATAACGTATAATAATCTATAAAAAAATAATTAGGCAATGTTAAGATTTAAAAAGCTGTTTTTTGTACTTGTTGTATTGGCGGTTACCAACACTGTAGGCCATAGCCAGGAACTGTTGACCACTGAAGATTGTGATTTTAAGGTAATGATTGTGAAAGACCGTTATTTGTTTGGGAAGGCTTTTCTCAAAAACGAAAAAATAAGGCGAACCAGCGTCAAGTTTACAGCTAAACTGGTGAAAATAAAGGTGCCTTATGGTAAAAAATCTATGTTGTTGGCCATAAAAAACACCAATTGCCGGGCTTATTGTCCCAGGGCAAAACGCATCCGTCAACTTCATTCGGGCGATGAACGTTTATTAATAAGGTTATTAAAAAAACGAAAAAAAAGTCTTTTGAATCAACTTAATGATTGTAATTTTTAAGCCATATTCAAGAGTTGTTATTAGCACAATGCCCAGTATTAAAAGTCATTTGTATAAAGTTGGCTTATTATGGATGAAAGCCAAACGAAAAGGCCGCCCTTTTACCCTACAAGAAGGTAGGCTATGGTTAGAAAAAGCAGGACGAAAGTTTCCTGTACCCCCCAGTACATCTATTACTCCTGTATCGGCACAGGGCGTTCCCTGCGAATGGATTGATACGCCACTGTCTAATACCCACAAGGTAACCTTGTTTTTTCATGGAGGAGCCTATGCGGCAGGCTCGTTGCACTCACACCGAGGGTTGGCTAGTCGTTTGGCACGGGCAACAGGTAGCCGGGTGCTTTCGGTAGATTATCGTTTAGCACCCGAACACCCTTTTCCTGCGGCCATCAGCGACACAGTTACTGCTTACCAATGGTTGCTCAAGCAATGTAATGCTTCACAAATAGCACTTGCCGGCGATTCGGCCGGAGGTGGGCTGGTACTTGCTACTTTGCTCAAGCTCAAAGAAGACCAACTTGAGCTCCCCACGGCAGGGGTTCTTATTTGTCCCTGGCTTGATTTGACTTCTCAAAACCCTAACTTGGACAAACTTGCCAGTCGTGACCCTATTTTGTATAAGTCGGGGCTTCACAGGGCAGCACAAATGTACGCCAAGAAACAAGACCTGAAAAACCCTTACATTTCTCCACTATTTGGCAATTTATCGGGTTTGCCGCCTTTACTGGTACAAGTAGGAGCGCTGGATATGATTTCGGTAGATGGCATAGCGCTTGCCAACAGGCTCAAAGAAATGAATGAACGGGTACAGTTCGAGCAGTGGAAAAATATGGTACATGTATGGCACTTCCTGGGCGACAAGCTTCCTGAAGCTACTCAAGCAATGGAGCGAATCGGTCAGTTTGTAAATACTCACTGGCACTGAGGTTCTAGCGGCTAGGTGCAAGGTTCTAGGTACATCCTGCTCCATAGGTAGCCAATAAATTTATAGCACACTTATTTTCAGTTAGATAGAGACCTGTAAAACTTCTGAGACCACCCCTTGTAACTTATACACAAAACAAGCTTTTTGTGTGTTCCCTACATATTTGTCAATAGTTTTTTGACCACTGCTTGTAAGGCAGGCACTACCTCATCTTCAAACCAAAGGTTTTTTCGTTGCCACATCAGGTTACGGGGCGAGGGATGCACCAAAGGAAAATAATCGGGTTGGTATTCGTGATAAGCACGTACAGTTTCGGTCAGGTTTTTCTTGCGTTGTTTGCCCAGGTAATACTTTTGAGCGTATTGTCCAATCAATAAAGTAAGCACTAGGTCGGGCAGTTGCTCCAGTAAACGCTCGTGCCAAAGTGGGGCACATTCAACACGTGGGGGAAGGTCGCCCCCTTTGCCCCTGCCCGGATAACAAAACCCCATAGGCATAATGGCAATTTTACTGGTGTCATAAAACGTTTCCTTATCTACCCCCATCCATTCCCGAAGGCGTTGGCCACTGGCATCGTCCCAAGGCACACCGCTGGCGTGTACTTTGGTGCCAGGGGCTTGCCCTATAATCATTATTTTGGCACTGGTTTGTGCACTTACTACCGGGCGAGCTCCCAAGGGCAGATTTTCTTCACATACTTTGCAGGTGCGTATTTCAGTCAATAAATGGTCTAATGCAGGCATATTTCCTATAAATCTCTTATAATCATAATAATTCACTGATAAGGCTTATTTCATCAATCACTTTGGCACAATATCATAAGCAATATCTTTGGGATCTTCGGTATAAAAATACTTAAAGTTTTCACGCAATTTATCCCACTTGCTTTCGGTAGCATACATTTGGTTCATGATGTCTTCCCAGGCAAGGCGCATTTGCAATGCACACACCATGCCCGACACCTGCCCTACCCCAGTACCTAAGCCCGGAACAGCTATGGTTTTTACAGCTTCACTTATATTGGCACCATCGTCAAAGTGTCCATCCCTGACCAAAATGAGAATAGCGCGCATGGCGTGGTATACATTGGGGGTGCGATTAATGCTCATGGGCAACCGCATAGTGGGTGCCGAAATCAAGTAAGGAAAATCTTCATGTTGAGTCTCAATAATTTCGGCTTGCCCTACCAACAACTCTCCATAGTGTTTTTTGCGGAGTTTCTCTTGCAGCAAGGTCTCTATATGCCAACCCAATGTTTTAGAAATGGCAAAATCGATGCCGCCATTCATATGACCATAGCTATTTGCCGGGCTTACCAAAGCATCGCAAGGATGGTCGAAAATAGACCCTGACTGAACGTTTACTTCGGGTACATCGGCAAATACTTTAGCCCAGGCTTGTACCACTTCGGGGTTAATGTCTACTAAGGTTAAATGCATATCATTTTTGATTTAAATATAAAATGGGTTTTTTGCTATTTCAAGCTACAAATAGCTAAAAACAAATTTAGCGATTGTTTCAAGTTTATCTTATAGGAGGTTGAGTTATGCTGCGTTTTTTGACCACGCCTTTCAGCAAAATAGTGGCTTAAACTATAGAACTTTACTTTTGTACTATTTACAAGACAAAAATTTCACGCAAAGTAGTATTATTTTAAGCTTGCTTGTAATAACTTGAGAGAAAAACCGGGGAATTATTCACCCAACTATTAGCGATTGTTTGCCAATAACTAACCAATCTTCTAACCTCCTTGCTTCTGTAGTTGCAAACTACTATTATTGTTCTATTATAAACCACCATAGATGATGACAAAAATGATACACCTCAAAATATTACAAACACCTATTCAAACCGCAGTACAACTGCCCTCGTCGAAAAGTGAAAGCAACCGTGCGCTGATTATTCAGGCATTGGCAAAATACCAGCAAGCGGCCGCCAACATTAAATTGAGCAATATCTCAGAAGCACGCGACACCCAAACCCTGCAACGTTTGCTGGGCGAAGAAGGCAAAATCCTTGATGTATTAGACGCAGGTACTACCATGCGCTTTCTCACCGCCTTTATTGCCGTGACTCAACAACATAAAATACTCACTGGTACGGCACGTATGCAATCGCGCCCCATTGGTATTTTGGCAGAAGCCCTCAAAAGTCTGGGAGCCTCTATAGAGTTTCTCAAACACGCAGGCTATCCCCCAATAGAGATTCACCCTAAGCACCCACTACAGGGCAAAGCCATCCAAATGCGTGGAGACATCAGCAGCCAGTACATTTCGGCTTTGTTAATGATTGCCCCTTTGTTGCCCGAAGGACTAGACATAGAGCTTACCGGAAAAATTAACTCTCGCCCTTACATAGAGATGACACTACAGTTGATGATGCATTTTGGCATTCAAAGCTCGTTTGAGGGCAACCATATAAAAGTAGCACACCAGACCTACCAAGCCAACCAGTACGCCATTGAATCTGATTGGTCGGGAGCCAGCTATTGGTACGCTATTGTGGCATTGTCTGAAAACACTACTACTAAGATCACCCTTAAAGGGCTACGGGCTGATTCGCTACAGGGCGACCGGGTGATTGTAGAGCTGATGCAGCATTTTGGTGTAAAAAGTACTTTTGTTGCCGATGGAGTGGTGTTAGAAAAAGTAGCCATTGCTCCAGAGAGCACTCCGCTGGAACTAAACTTTGCGCAATGCCCTGACCTTGCCCAAACTGTAGCTGTGGTGGCAGCTGCCAAAGGAATGCCCCTGCAAATGAAAGGGCTTGAAAGTCTTAAAATTAAAGAAACTGACCGGGTAAATGCCCTGCAACAAGAACTTAAGAAAGTGGGCTCACACCTGGAAGAAAAAGAGTCACAAGCGGAATGGTTGCTACACCCTGGAGCCGAGCTCCCTACGGTACCTATCACTATTCAGACCTACGAAGACCACCGGATGGCGATGGCTTTTGCTCCCTTGGCTTGTTTGCTCAACCTAAACATAGAAGACCCCGAAGTTGTGGCAAAATCTTATCCTCGTTTTTGGGATGACCTACAAAAGGCAGGAATGGAAACCAAGGTGTTGTAACACGCTTTTAATTTTTCACTCCTGACACTGTAAACTAAATATCTTATCATTGTTATAGTTTCTCTGGCATGCGTCGAGACTGTAAGCTTTTGTCCTTGGCATTTTTTTTTAATCAAGGTTTACAGCGATACAATGACGAGTTTCTAAACCCTCCGAATCAAGTTCAGGGTTGTAAGCTGAACTTGACTTGGAGCTTTGCCAAAGGCTACAAACAAAATACTTCTAAGTAAAACTACAAAAATAACCTAGTCCACAAAACGACATCTCTGGCAGGGGTGCTTTTTCAAAAAATAGTTCCATAGCTTTGGCTATGCAAAGATTTTTTTCATCGCCCACCTACCAAATATTTTGTTCTACTGGAATACTTTATTTTTTACGTTTTACTAAATCAATTGGCAACTTAATTTACAGTATACTTATACTCAACAACTTATGAAAAAATCATCTATTGTTCTTCTCGCTATTTGCATGTGGTTGTTGCTCAATGGATGTAGTATCGATTCATCTGAAGACTCAGGGCAACGGGTAACTTCGGTAGATACTACCCCCAACGACTCGATGGACATCCCCTACAACGCCCAACCAAAGGTGCCCAAAATAGACAACATGAAGCTACACAACAGCGAAGTAGCATATTGCCTGACTCACCATCGTCAATCGCCCATTAACCTAAACACCCCGGGCAAAAAAGCAGCACATACGTTGACCTTCAACTATGTGAGTTCGCACGAGGTGGTCAAAAACCTGGGGCATACCGTAGAGCTGGAGTATGACAAAGGCAGTTCGGCAGTGTTTGACGATAAGACTTATCAGTTGATTCAGTTTCATTTTCATACACCGTCTGAACACCGCATAGACGCCGAACGCTATCCAATGGAAGCACATTTGGTACACCAGGCTGCTGACAGTACTTTTTTGGTTATTTCGTTGTTATTTGAAGAAAAGAAAGAAAATACTTTTTTGAAGAGTTTTATCAATGACATTCCTAAAACCGCAGGAGACTCTACCGAAAAAAGCCAGGAAATAGACCTCACTAAATTCTTTCCATCCGATCAGCGATTTTACACTTATTCGGGTTCTTTAACCACCCCTCCTTATACCGAGGGGGTGCGTTGGGTCATTTTTAAACAACCCGTCAGTTGCTCGAAAGCCCAACTGGATATATTCAAAAAAACAGAGGGGTTTAATGCCCGAAAGCTACAACCCATGAACCTGCGTAAGTTAGAAGAGTTTTAAAGATTAGTATAAAAACATCAACGTTCCTGCTCCTGAGTCGTATGTTTTATAAAAAAACACTGGTACGCTGAATACTTTATACACTTAGTATTCAAAGTACTGGTATAAATTTAAACATACGACTTATCATTATGAAAATTTACAAACCTCTCCTTGTTTTACTGGTTGCCCTGTTTGCATTCTCTTCTTTTGTGCCGCTGCCCAACGATCGGAAAAAACTCTTGGTTCGGAAATGGAAACCCGTAAAAATGGAGGTAAACGGTAAACTAGAAGAAGAAGGAAGTGATGACGAAGCCGACATGGAGTTTAAGGCCGATGGAAAAATTTTCTCTGAGGGGGAAAAGGTGGGTTCCTGGAAGCTCAAATCTGATAATAAAAGCTTGGTAATTTATATTGATGACGATGGTGAATCTGCCACTATGACCATCGAAAAACTTACTAAAAAGGTGTTGGTTTTGGCAATAACAAGGGGAAGCGACAGTGCCAAAATGTACTTTACCGCCCTGTAATCACATACCTACCTTTCAACATTCGATATTTATTATCAGGCCTACTCATCACTATTTTTGCGGTAACTTCTTATACTTTTTCAAACAGTGACCAACGCAAGTTGTTGACAAAAAAGCAGGAATCGACCGAGTTAATAGAGCATGTTGTTAAACAGGTGCTATGAGGTTACAACTCATTCATTTTACCAAATATGACCACTGTTGGGCTGATGGAGAAAATAAAGGACAGTGGAAACTGTTGCCAAAGCAATCAACCATTGTGATAGGCTACGCTTCTGGCTAAAACAACGATACCATTTCTATTAGTCAATCTTACGTTAAGAGAGCTGGTGCTTAGCCAGCAAAAAGATTATAACTGAGTAGTCATTTACCTAAGATCAGTAAAACCACCTTCTCTCATTCCAGCAAAGAATGCACAAACAAAGCTGTTGATAAAGCAGTGAAAGTTAACAAACTATTGTATACAGGCAAAGCCAAGTAGGATAACGGTATTATAACACTGGTACTGAAACCTAATGGAGAGTTTGAGGATAAAAAGTGGACAATAGGCATTTGGAAGTTTACAAAAAAAAAAAATGCTTTTATTGCGTTACAATAATGATGGTGCTGAGCTTACTTGTAAGGTAAAAAACTTACTAAATGGCTACCTATAATGAGTTTTTATTTAAAAAATAAATCAGTACAAACACACTTAGCACCATTTTAAAACACTTTATATTATTAAAATTTAACCTATATACATTATGAAAACTTACACAAAAGCAATGATAACTTGTTTTACCTTATTGGTTGCTTTATCGGCGTTTACTCCTGTGGTTGATGCTGGCAAGGAAAAATTATTGATTCGTAAATGGATGCCTGAAAAGATAGTAATGGGTGAACATACTAAAGAGTTTGACCTAGATGATGGCGAAGAGCGTAGCATTGAATTTAAAAAAAATGGCAAATATGCCAAAGATGGAGAACCTGATTCGGGAAGTTGGAAACTGAGCGAAGATGGAAAAAAACTTATCATGGAGGGGGGCGAGTTTGGCTCCGAGTGGACCATAGATGAATTGAGTAAATGCCGTTGTACTATTACTACTGGTAAAAATGGTGAAAGTGCTACTTTGTACCTGATTCCTTATAAAGCCCCTGTCAAGAAAAAGGAGTAGTTTTGACTCGCTACTTTTAACCCACAAAAGGAGCCAATAGGGGCGACACTTGTGATTTAATATTGACCTGTATTCAACTATAGCCCCATTTGCGAGATTCCAATTTATTTTATATTGTATATATATGGAAACACTAGA
This sequence comes from Microscilla marina ATCC 23134, assembly GCF_000169175.1. Classification (NCBI taxonomy): domain Bacteria; kingdom Pseudomonadati; phylum Bacteroidota; class Cytophagia; order Cytophagales; family Microscillaceae; genus Microscilla; species Microscilla marina. The sequence continues at coordinate 45,060 of NZ_AAWS01000024.1, read as the reverse complement.
AATCACCAAAGATACAGATATAAAAGAATACCGTCGTCAATTAATAGTACGTCTCTCAAAGCATGATTTAACTCAGGAAGAAATAGCTGATGTAGTGAGTTGTAGTCAAGGTTTGGTCAGTCAGACCTTACAAAACTATGCTACTGATGGGTTTTCTGGTATAGCCCCTGTGCCTCATAGCGGACCAACCTCAGGCTTAGATTCCTCAGACTTGGCAACACTTGAGCAATTACTATCCAAAGGAGCTTCTGACTATGGATATTCAGAAGATTACTGGGATCGCAGCCGTGTTCAAAAGTTAATTTCTTCTCATTTTGGTTTGGATTATTGTTTGTCCAATATTAGTAAGATTTTACAAAAAATTAGGTGGAGTTGAACTAAACCTGACACTTACTGCCCTAAACAGGATGCCAAAAGTGTCAAAACGTGGAAAGAACAACGTTTACCAGAATTGCGCAAACAAGCTCAAAAAGAGGGTAGAGTGATCTTTTATGGTGATGAATCCAGTTTTTTGCTTAACCCTTTAAAGCAACGAAGCTATTCTCCTGTGGGAAAAACTCAGCACCTACCACTTTGGGATAAAGGTTTTAAAAGCTATATGGTTTGTGCAGCAATTTCTGAAAAAGGACAATTAGTGTATACACACCAAAAAAAGCCTTATGATGGGGAGGCAATCGTAGAGTTTCTAAAAGTACTGATTAAACAAACTGATATCCCTGTTACTCTGATATGGGATGGAGCGAGTATCCACCATTGTAAAATAGTGCAGGAGTTTTTGGAGACATTACCAGAAGGTAGGTTGTTATTGGTCAAACAACCTAGCTACTCTCCTGAGTTAAATGCTTCTGAGCAAGTATGGAATTATCTAAAAAATGTAATAATGAAAAATCAGGTATTTCCAACTGTCAAAAAATTAGGCCGAAAGCTAAAGCAAATACTTCGGGAGTTTAAAAACAAAAAAAGCATCATCAAGAAGTTTTTTGAAAATCCTGATGTTGCTTTTTATTAATTATCCAGTGTCGCCCCTAATGGCTCCTTTTTTTGCTAATAAACCTACTTTGTCAAGTAGCAACCAATTACTTTACCTGAAAGCTTCCCAAACTTATCTCTTTTTTACGCCCTTGATTTACTTTAAACAAACGCCAGTAGTGTTTGCCACTTTTTAGTTGTCCCGTAAACTGGTATTGACTGGTAGCTCCATCAATTTTAATAATTTGGGGCATACCCTGCGTATTTTTAGTGAACAATCTCAGCTCAAAGGCTTCAGCTGCCTGGCTACTGTCCCAGCTAAATCCAATAGATTCACCAGCCTTAAACGTAGCACCTTGTTGGGGTTGGCTTGCCTTCTGGTTACCCCTGTTGTGGGTATTTCGCTGAATCTTTTGGTCTAAAAATGCAATAGCATCGTCAAAAACAGGTGCAGGTGGGTTTTGAACTACCTCTTTTACTTTAGGTGGTTCATTACTCTTTTGCTTTGCCGAATCAATGTTTTTCTCTGCCAATTTATTGGGGTGAGTCTTCACAGACTTGTCTTTGACCGAGGGAGTGTTACGGTTGGTATCTGATACATTTTGATTGGCAATCCCTGGATTTGTAGCGGGCTTTTTGTTGATGTTTTGTGCCACCCAGAAACCTGCTACCAACAAAACAACCACACTGGCAGCTACTGCAATTTGCCTTTGTATGATGCCTGTTCTACCTTTGGCTTTAACGGTTGTTATTGGCTTTACAGGAGTCTGTTTTATGGGTTGCTCGCTTACCTCCTTATTATCAAAATAAAAATGATTTGCCAGTTCAGCAATATCATCCTCTTTCTTAAACTCATAATAATCAAATACACTCATTCGGCATTGACTGCACAGTTCGAGATGTTCTTGCAGTGCTTCGGGTAGTTCAAGCTCTCGCTGTAGCCGCATTGCATCTGCCCAAAGCATTATTCCGGCATCGTTGAGATGTCCCTGTTCATCAAAAAAGTTGGAATTTTTATTCATAGTTGACTTTTGAATGCCAAATAACTGTTTTACTCTTTATCAACACTACTTACTGGTTGTGCTCCTGGAAAATGGAGATTTAGGTAACATTTGAATCAAGTTTTTTAGTTTTTCTTTGTCATATTCCCGCTCCCCACCCTCGTTCAACATTTTCATGAGTTCTTGAGTACGGTCATTGATCCATTTGCGTAAAGCATCGGGGGTATTTTTTTTCTGGTCACAGGCATTAAACAAAGGGATCACATCATTGTATACTTCTTTGTCTTTTTTGTTGCTGTAAGGCACACCATAAGTTGCCAAAAAATCTTTGAGGGTTTTTGCCTGAATCTTGGGACAATAGCTGGTCAAGTCGTTTTTATCGAGCACAATGCGGGCATACAGCTTGAGCAACAGCAACAACCTAAACTTGGTGCGGGTAAACATGCGCAGGTAGTCTTTTAGTTTATTGACCTCCCCTTCTAATATTTCCTGAAAAATAAGTTTACTTTCAGGGTTGGCATTTTGAGGTTTGATCATATAACCCTCCAACGCCTCCTTGCGGTTTTCTTGCTGGTGTATGCTCAACTTACTAATGTCAATGCACTTGTTATATACAGCACGCTCAAAGTAACTAATCAACAAGCCATCGTTGGGCTTATAGTTTTTTTGAATATACGCCATTTTTTGGGTCAAAAACGCCATATTAAGTTCTTGTTGCAAGTCGTCTACTGCAAACCCTTTAAAAAAACCCCGTTTCATAAATTTATATACCACCCGTTTCATTACCTGTTGGTAATCGTCCCGCACGAGCAGTTTGTCGGGGTGGGCGTGCAACAAATTGTAGTCTTCAATATTATTATCCATAGTGTATAGGTTTGGGACTTATTTTTCTTCGCTCACAATCACTCCATCTTGCATTGTAATGCTATGGTCTATCATTGGGTGGTCTTCTACCAAAGGATCGTGGGTAGTCAATATCAAGGTTTTTCCCTGAGCTTTTAGCGCAGCAAATATATCTAAAATATTCACCGAAAGCTTTCGATCGAGGTGCGCAGTAGGTTCATCGGCAAGAATAATTGTAGGGTTGTTTACCAATGCCCTGGCTATAGCTACCCGCTGTAGCTCTCCTCCCGACAGGTGGTCTACCTTAAAGTGCAAGCGATGCTGTAGGCTTACCTGAGCTACTACCTGCGCCACCATTTGGTTCATTTTACTTTGCTTTATTTGTTGGGGCACCAGTGGCAAAGCTACATTCATTGCAGTGGTAAAACCTTTGACCAATTGAAAATGCTGAAAAACCACTCCAATGTGCTGTTGCCTAAAACGGGTGAGAAACTTTTCAGACCACCGCGATACGTGTTCGCCCATACAAATGTGTTTACCCGAGGTAGGTTTAGCAAGGCAGCTCAACAGGGTAAGCAGGGTGGTCTTGCCCGACCCCGAAGGACCTTTGAGCACCACACAACTATTTTCTTTGATCTGGAGGTTTACTTCACGCACTGGGCGTACCTCGTTGGGTTTGCCTGCATTAAAAGTTTTTACCAACTGATGGGTCTCTATAATATTCTCCACGGTCTTTGTTTTGGTAATGTACAGAGCAAATAAATTGATAAAGTCATTAAAATGCAATTTAAGTACTCATTAAGCTATACGTCTTTAAGCGTTAACTTTTGGATTTTATTTATTTCAAAATCTTGTCTATAGTCCATCACTGGCAAGTCAAATTTTAACAATGCGCTTCTTACTGAGTTGGTTTTCAGGCTTTACTGCCCGAAAAAAGCACCGAAAGTACCAGCACATCAATAAAATGCTTGAGTTGTTTTGTCAACCTTGCCAAATTCAGTGGCATAATTTTAGCCGTAGGTGGGTAAAATTATTTTGAATGGTTGCTGGCTTATTAAAAAATATTTTAGTTGTATTCTTATCTGTCTTGTTATTGGAGGGCTGTATTGCCAAAGCCGAAAACGAGATTACAGACCGGGTAAAGGTGGCGCTCACCCAAAGCAACTACCACATGCTTTCCCGTCAATTTACCGAAAGGGTAAGCCTTAGCATCAATCACGAAAACTTCCTCTACAGTAAAACTCAGGCTACTTTTGTGATGCGTGAGTTCTTCAGACAATACCCTCCAGTAAACTTTCAATACTTGCACCAAGGCATTATGAAGTCGGGGCGTCACTATACCCTTGGCACCTATAAATCGTATGGCAAAAACTACAGCCTGGCAATGTTGCTTGTTCCTCACCAAAAAGATTTCCTGATCGAAAAGCTGATCTTTGTAGAAACGTTTTAATTGAGTTGCGTAGCTGTAGCGGCTCCAAGGCACTCTCAAATTTACAAATACGATAAAAAGGCTTGTCTCTTCAGCCTCGGGCTGTGTCTTCACACCCGATCGAGACCTCGAACTTGGTAAGCTTCAGAGAGATTTCTCATTTTTTATAAGAAAGCCCTATGGGGGCTTAAGGCTTATCTCTATTAGGGCTCTCGACTAAAAATTATACTTTTGCTGTATGAAAACTCAAGAACTAACATATTTAACTCCCGAAAATATCGAGCAGTTTATCCAAACTGCTTTGATAGAAGATGTGGGTGAAGGTGATTTTTCTTCGCTTGCCTCTGTTCCCGCCGATGCTGAGCGTCAGGCACGTTTAATTATCAAAGACGACGGTATACTCGCTGGGATAGATCTTGCCCGGCATATATTTCGTCAGGTAGATGCTGACCTTACACTGGATGTAAAAATAGAAGATGGCACCAAGGTAAAGCATGGAGACATTGGTTTGATAGTGACAGGCAAAGCACAGTCTATTCTCAAAGCAGAGCGTTTGGTGCTCAACTGTATGCAACGCATGAGCGGTATTGCTACTTATACCGACCAGATTAACCAACGTATTGCCCACACCAAGGCAAAGCTGCTGGATACTCGAAAAACTACGCCTAATTTCAGAATGCCCGAAAAATGGGCGGTGGCAATTGGTGGTGGAGTCAATCATCGCTTTGGTTTGTATGATATGATCATGCTCAAAGACAACCACATTGCGTATGCAGGGGGCATCGAACAGGCAATCAACAAGACCCTACAGTTTTTGCAAGCCAGTGACAGAAAACTCAGAATAGAGATTGAAACTCAAAACCTTGACGAGGTAAGAGAGGTGCTGCGAGTGGGCAATATAGATGTGATCATGCTCGACAATATGTCGGTAGAGGATATGACCACTGCCGTGGGATTGATCGGAGGTAGGTTTACCACAGAGGCTTCGGGAGGCATTACGCTCGAAACCATCAAAGAAGTGGCCGAAACTGGAGTCAATTTTATTTCGGTAGGGGCGCTTACCCACTCTATCAAAAGCTTAGATATTAGCCTTAAGGCGATTGATTAATGATATAAGGTTCCAGGGGCGCTGGGTTCTAGGTACACCCTAACTGCGTTGAACTCATTACAGCAAGCTGCTGCCCCGATAAATATAAATCGGGATTTAGAAATAGGTTCAGTTCACGGGTAGCTAACTAATTCATAGTACACTTATTTTCAATTAGTTAGTAGGTAGTAAAAAAAATCCCGTTTCAGACATTCCTGAAACGGGATTTGTGCTTTAGAGCTTGTCATTTAATCATCACCTTTTGGGTGATTTTGTATTTTAATATGATAAACCCAATAAGCTTATAATAAGTAACAAAGTTTTTCTTGCCCTTTACTCTTTTACTACCTTCCTTACATACAGCTTCCCTCCTACTATTACTTTCATCAGATAAGTGCCAGTGGGCAAACTATGGATACGAGCATTCAAGGCATTTTGTACCTCAGACAGGTCGCCTTTGGTGCTTATCATTGTTTTACCCTGTAGGGTAATGATCGCTACCCTTAAAGGTAACTTAGTAGCAAAACTGCCGCTCAGACTCAACGTCATTTGTTGGGCAAAGGGATTGGGGTATATCACCAGGCGAATCAGGTCGTTTCCTTGTACAAAGCGTACCTGACTATAAGTAACCTCTCCGTTTATATCTACTTGCTTTAGGCGGTAATATGCCGATGATGAAGCATTGTTGTCTATAAATTGGTAATACTTTTTTTCCACACTATTGCCCGCTCCATCTACAAAACCAATGCGTTTGTAGGCTGTCCCCTGCTCGCTTTTTTCTATGGCAAACCCTGCATTCTCGTGCTCCGATATAGTGGCCCAACGCAATTGCACCTGGGCATTTGTTTGACGTTTGGCTTCAAAACTTCCCAACACTACTGGCAAACCAGACGTACCGTCGCTGCCTACCAATACCTGACTAAATGAGGTAAAGCCGGTGAGGTTGCTAAAAGTAATCACTTTGGTGGTGTTGCTGGCGCTGGCTGCCCCACCTAAAGCAGCGCCCCAACTACCATCGGAACCAGAAGCCCGTTTAAATAATTTGATGTTTGCCGGCGTAAACTCATCCTCGTTAGATACCTCATCGCCAGAAGGCAAGGTAACCTCTACTGTGGCAAGGTTGGTAAAAGTAGGATTTGCTCCATAATTGTGGATCACCCAATAGGTACTGGCAGTAGTAAGGGTAGGCGAAGTATTGGCGAAAGCATCTAAACGGGTAACTACTACATCGCCCCCCGGCACCTCGGTATTGCCAAATACAATGCGTAGGCGGGTAGCGCCAAAGGTAACGTCCTGACTCACTGTAGATACATCGGTGGTATTGCTTGCGCCTCTGCCTATAGGTGCGGTAGAAGTAGTAATTGCCGGGGTATTGTTATGAGTAGCGTCAAAATCACCCACATAGTCAAAGGCAGTACTACCGCTGGTTTCATTCAACTGCCAGTTGGCAATCAAGTCAGCTTCATTGCCAAAATTAATCAAGTGCATGCGTTCTCTTATCTCGATAATGGTACGGGCAACACTCCACATACGCCACTCGTCTAAACGCCCGTTGAGGTGTTTTGCTCCGCTGGTACCTCCACCCAAGGTAGCGCTTACTGTGGGTACACTGGGGGTACTGGCATTGCTCAGGTCAAACTCTACCCCATCTACATAAATAAACCAATTGGTGGCTCGACGTACCAAGGCTATATGCACCCATTCGCCTGCTGTAAGTGCCTTGCCCGAGCTCAGCTCGGTAAGGGTTGCTGTACCATTGCCAATAAATGCGGTAACGGTATTGGCTTCGTTGATACCTACCCCATACCCTGTGGTAGCCGTCAGATTCTCAGAATCGCCATTATAAAAAAACAAGCGATCGGCAGTGCCTCCACCGTCCCAACGTACCCATCCTTCTATAGTAAAGTTATCTTGTGCATTGGTCACTACAGTAGCGGTACTCAAATATTGGGTAGTTCCATTGAAGCTCAAACAATTGCCCGCGCTACCTGTAGGGGCAGCTTCGGTAGTACGCACCACCATATATTGTCCTATGTCGTTGATACCCTCAAAAGTAATAGAAGTGCTGGTGATAGAGGTAGCCTGTGCCACTGCCAGTGTCCAGGTACCATCGGCACCCACATTGCGGCGGTACAAAGCGTAGTTTGCCGCAATGAACTGGTCAAGAGTATTGGCAGGAAAAGTAAAGGTAATATCTGCCGTAAACGTAGCCGTTGCATCCGCCTTGTTGATTGTCCACATAGGGTTCTGATACAAGGTAGTGCCCGTAATACCCACCACTGCATTGGGGGCAAACTGCTGATAAGTAACGGTAAAGTTTTCGGTCGTCGAGTGTGCTGTAAAACTCACACTTACATTGGCGGCACTAAAGTTTTGGGTAGAAACTCCTGTAGCAATACTATGGCTTTCGGTAGCTCCAGGTCTGCCTACGTTTACAGTAGAGTTGGCCGCAATGCTGGCGTTGCCGTTGAGGGTACCATTATTTGTCCCAATGTCGTCATTGCTATCTCCGTTAAACTGATAATAACTCACAATGCCAGTCTCTGAGCCTCGCAAGGTCAGGTGCATTGCCTCTCTTATTTGGTCCTGACTTCGTACGGTGTTCCAAAGCCTCACCTCATCTATAAAGCCTTGAAAGAAATTGGTTCCCGCTACGTTTGCCCCAATGCGCAACGCCAAGGCATTGCTTGGGTCTATTACTGCCTGGTTTGCCTGTACAGGGTTTTGCCCATTGATGTATACACTTGCAGCTCCAGTAGTACCATTATAAGACACCGCCACATGCGTCCACTCTGCCGCACTTAAGGTAAAACTATTTACGGTGGCGGTTGCTATGCCTCCTGCGCCATTGTCTACGATAAACTCCAATTGACCAGAGGCTTGTTTATAGATCAGCTCATAGCCTGCTCCTCCACTGCGTTTGCTTATCAGGGGTTGGTCGTCACTGCCTCCATTGGCTTTTGCCCAAAGGCTTATGGTAAAGTTTTGTCCCGCAAAATCAAGGCTGTTGTTGTCGGCTATTTCTACATAGTCGCCCACACCATCAAGCGTAAGCATAGTTCCCCGACTCCGATCGGGAGCCACTTCGCTAGTGCGCACTACCATCAACTGCCCTATGTGGGTATTATCGAATCCAGCAAAAGTAATGGTGTTATCAGTAATTGATGTAGCGCTCAAGTTGGTAATTACCCAGGCACCGTCAGCACCCATATCACGGCGATACAGTTCATAATTGACCAAAACATAGCGGTCGGCAAATACATTGGTGGGGAAAGTAAAGGTAATGTTGCCAGTAAATGTGCCATTGGAGGTAGACTTGTTGATCGTCCACATCGGATTATCCAACAAGGTAGTACCTGTAATGTTTGTATTGGTATTGGGGGTAAACTGTTGATAAGTGACGGTTATATCATCGTTGGCCACTGCCTGCGCCGCAGTAATGGAGATTGATACATTGGCACTTGCCGTAAAATCTTGATTGCCAGTAGCAGCCACGGGCACGTTTACTGTTTGCGAAGCACCACTACGTCCAACGTTTACAGTAGAAGCCACCGTAACCGAAGCATTGCCATTGAGGGTGCCATCATTGCCCCCAATATAGTCTCTGGCGTCGTTGTTAAACTGCCAGTAATTTACCAGGTTGCTTTCAGTACCCAATAAAGTCAAGTGCATGTTTTCTCTCAACTCGTTGGCGGTTCGGAGTGTGTTCCACAAACGTACTTCGTCTATGGTTCCCTGAAAAAAGTTTGCTCCAGCGCCATCTGCTCCAATACGCAAAGGCAAAGCATTACTGGCATCTAAACCGGGAGTTCCAACCGTAGTAATGGGCGTCAAACCATTGACATATATGCTTGCTTCGCCATTGGTGGCATTATACGATGCCGCCAAGTGAGTCCAATTAATGGTACTTAAAGTAAAACTACTCACTGTAACACTTGCCAAGCCTGCTCCGGCATTTTGCACGGTAAACTCCAACTGGTTGGTGGCCGATTTATATACCAACTCATACCCGGCGGCTCCGCTTCTTTTACTTACCAAGGTTTGATCGCCCCCACCCCCGGTTGACCTTGCCCATAGTTCTACAGTAAAACTTTGGTTATTAAAATTAAGGTTGGGGTGATCAGCTACTTCCATCTGATCACCAGTACCATCCAGGCTAAGCATTTGCCCCCGAATAGTGTCAGGTTTGTCTTGCTCACGCACCACCATAAACTGTCCTACTGTAGTGACCCCATCAAACTTGATCGTGTTGGCAGTCATAGCACTGGGCACCATATTTAATTTAATCCAGGTACCATCAGCACCCATTGCCCGGTTGTATAACACATAGTTGCGGGGTACTAAGTTGTCAAAAGTATTGTCAGGATATTGGAAGGTGATATCAGCGACAAAAGTACTGGCATCATTGGCTTTGTTGATAGTCCAGCGGGGGATGCTATAGTTGGTTTCTGACACAGTAATGCCGGTAGTAGCATTGGGCGCATACTGCTGATAAGTTGCCGTAAACTTTTCGGTGACTGAATGTGCCGAAACACTCATGGTCAGGTTGGCATCGTTTCCTGTGGTAAAATCTACACTTATAGGGAAACCAGCCGCACCTACCGTTTGGGTGTTGCTAGTACCATTGCGCCCCAGGTTAATAGTAGAAGTAATAAAAGTAGCATTGCCATGCAATGTCCCGGTAGAAAACCCAATCAACTCGGCAGTAGTAGTGCTTCCGGCGGCTTCGCTCAACTGGTAATACGCCACCAGACCGGCTTCATCGCCTAGCAGGTTCAAGTGCATATTTTCTCTGATCTCATCTTCGGTACGTGCCGATGTCCAAATACTCAACTCGTCTATTGCACCATTCAACCCATTGGCTCCGGCATCATCGGCACCTATTCTTAAAGTAGCCGTATTCGACAAATCAAAACCTGCGGCTACTCCAGCACTGTTTGCTCCCTCTACTCCATTTACATACAGGGTCAAGTCGCCATTGGTACTATTAAAGCGTGCGGCAATGTGGGTCCAATCGGTCACCGAAGGGGTAACTACATAAGAAACGCGCTGCTCGTTGTTGCTTCCGTTTTCTACAATAAAATTAAATTGGGTGCCATCATAATTAAGTTCATAGCCCTGTCCGGCGCCCGTTCTTTTCTTTAAAAGGGTTTGTGTACCTGTAGTAGCGGCAAACTTTGCCCAAAGGTCAATCGTCAGATTTTCGCCACTGCCCCCGTCAATATCCAGCAAGTGGTTATCTGCTGCTTCTACATAATCGCCCGTGCCATCCAACGACAAAGCATTGGTGCGGGCATTCAATATGGCATAGGCTGTTACCTGAATGTCATCCAGGGCTATTTCGTCGGCTTCAGCGGCCGCTGACAAGGTATTGCTCCAGCGAAGGTATAAAAACGCGCCCCCCGCCAAACGCAAACCACTGATAAACCCACTCAAGGCATTGGCTGACGACCAAGCCGCCCCAGTGCTGATAGTAGGTGAAGTAAAAGTAAAATCAGGAACGGCAGTGTAACTTACCCCATCGGTGCTGTACTCCAAATTGATGGTAGAGGCAATGTCCTGGTCGTTGAACACAAACAAATTATACGCAACTTGTACCGCCGTAATGGTAGAGCCTGTTTGGTTTTGCAAACGTAGTACAGCTTTTCCGTTGTCAAAGTCAGTCCCATTGGCTTGCAATCCAAAAGCAGTATTTCTATTAATGTCAAAGGCGTATAACCCCGCAGTACTCACTCCACCAGTACTGGTGCCTTGGGCATAGTCCCCGGTAGTGTTGGTTTCACCGTGCAGCACCTGTCCATCGCTCATTCCTGAGAAAGCCCAATTGGTAGAGTGTAATTGAGCAATGGTAGGATTGGCAGAAACCCCTGTTCCGGTATAATTCCTAAAATCCAAGGTCACTGTTTTTTGCAGCGCCTCTATTGCCAACGGCGCCCGTGGTGTACCTGTACCCTGCACAGTGAATGTATACAGGTTTTCATCGCAATCGTTGCTGCGAATGGTCACCGTGGCAGCGAGTGTGCCTACATTATTAGGAGTAAATTTAATGGCAAAAGTCTGACTACCTCCCCCCACAATGCTTCCAGACGCAGGTTGCTGGGCAATACTAAATACACTTGTACCTGCTCCCGAAAGCGTTACATACGCACCAGGGTTGGTAAGGCTCAAGGTTTCGCTCCCTGTATTCTCAATAGTAAAGATTCGGGTAAGGGCGGTGTTGGCGCTTACCTCACCAAAGTCAGTGTCATCGGTGATTACAGGAGTAATATCGCCACTGGCTATAGCAATGCCGTTGCCTCGCAGGTTTATCTCTCGGTTGGTATTGACAGCAGCACTGCCCGCTACAAAATTGGAGGTGGCATTGCCCATCGTCAGGTCAAAATTATTGAGGTCGCCATGGCGGGCATTGGCGGTGGCATCGTTGAGGGCAGTAATAAAACCATTGTTATCTTCAGCCACGCCTTGGTTAAAGTTATAATAAGCTTCGAGTCCGGTTTCGCTGCCTGTAAGCTCACAGCGCATTTTTTCCAAAATCTCCAGTGGGGTACGTGCCACACTCCATATTCGCAGCTCATCTATAGTACCCTCAAAAAACCGGGTATCATCGGCATTTTTTCCAATCAATACCGTACTGGATAAAATATTTGTGTTAAACGAACCACTTACTACCAACGATGACGCGTCTACTACGCCGTCTACATACAGCAGGGCATCGCTTATATTGGGGGTGCCATCATTGGCAAAACTTACCGCTACATGGTGCCAATTACCATCGGCTATATAAGCCGTACCAGCATTAGACTTGCCATTGGCCACTACCTGAAGCTTACCCTCAGTTACTTGTACCAACCACTCTTCGCCATTGCTGGCTCCCCATCGGGTAATCACTTGAGTACTGGTGTTGCTGGTTTTTATCCAAGCTTCTACGGTGCGGGCATTGGCACCACCAATACCTGCATACCCGCTCACATCTACAAACTCGTTGGTGCCGTCAAAAGCCAATCCATTATGTGCTACAGCATTGCCCAATAAAGTAATGACTTGGTTGGTGGCACCTGTACTGCTGAGGGTAATGGTAGCCGACTTGTTGCCTGCTGCCAAGCCCGGTTTAAGGCGTGCATAAATAGTGACTGGCTCGTTGGTCAGGTCGTTTCCGGTGCGTCCCAGGTCGGCAAGGGTTGATGAAAAAGTGACATTGTCGATAGACAACTCAAAATCGGTCGTAGGGTTCAGGGCAATTGCCACATCCGCCGTGAGGTTTTCGGCGCTTACGCGAAAGCTTTGCGAAACCGATGCCCCTGCTCCTGCGGCAGTGCTGGCACTAAAACCAGTAAGGGCATTGGTAGAGGTGGCAATGGTAGCACTTACTGCATTGACTACCCCGTATACGGCTAAATCGGCAGTGCCTGGAGTAGTAGTTTCAAAACCAAAGTTGCCTCCTACATTGGTAGCACCCGCACCATACAAACGAAAAGTAATGGGTTGCACCACGTTATCAAATCCGCTCAGGGCTATGTGTTGAGTTTCGGTGGCATCGACTGTAGTAAATGAGAAAGACCCTAAATTGGAAGTATACCCGTCTAAACTACTGCGTAGCACAAAGCTGTTGGGACCAGCCGAAGAACGTTGCATATTTAACAATACTGCACTTAGGCTCATGGCAAAGCCATCGTTAGTCTCTATAGTCCATTGCACATATTCATCGGTAGCAATGGCATTGGCTATAGTGTTATTGGTAGTTGCCCAGCTATCTGAAGTAAACCGATCACCATTTGGCGAAGGGTTAATGCCTGCTCCACGAGAGACGACATTGCTAGGGCTAACGGTAGATACATTGGTGGCTTGGGTACCAGACACCACATTGGTTTCGTTTCCGGTAAGCCCGTCAAAATCCCAGGTAAGCAACGCCGCCCTTGGGGTAGTGCTTAGCTCTACTCCGCTGCCCCACACAGTTCCTTTACGCCCAAAAACTTTAAAAAAGTAAGTGGTATTATTGGTCAGACTGGTAATGGTTTCGCTGGTGGCAGTGCCTTTAAACACCACAAACTCTGAAGCGCCCAAATCGGTACCTGATCCAAAGGCAGCATCTGCCGTATAAGCCGAACCATCGCCTGTAGGGACATTGGTTACAGTGCTGCCACTTTTTGCTACTACCAATATTTCGTCATAACAAAGGCCATTTACCCAGTTTAATAATACCTCAGTGTTTAGGGCAGTTGCGCTTAGGTTGGTTACATTGTCGGGAGCATTGCAAGCGACAATGGTTTGGGTGCCTCCAGCGACCGCAGTGCCAAGTTTATTGACCACCCCCGAAAAAGTCAGATCGGCGGTAGTGATTGCCGGGGTTACCTCTATAGTATTATTTACTGTAGCCAGTGGAGCTACATTGGTAGTAACAAAAAAGTAGCCTGTAGTGCCACCGTTGATTGCTTGAGTAAAGGCAGTAAAAGTATGTACCCCAGCCCCCAAAGCAGTGGTGAGCGAAGCAATTGCCTGGTCGGTGTTTACATCAAGGGTATTGTCGGCAGAAAACCACAAAGTAAAAGCATTGATATCTGAAGCAGTGTAAGTTCCCGCAGTAGTAAAGCTGACCTGAGTAAGTGTAGCGTCAGCGTTGGCTGCCGTCAGATCAAAGGTGTACACGAGGTGGTGTTGGCTGCCTTGTATTACATTGGCAGCTACAGTATTTACGCTGGAGGCAAGGGTTACGTCGGAGGTTTCTATGCCAAAAGAAAAGTTATCGAAGTTTCCTGAATTGTTTGGGTCAGCCCCGGTATTATGTGCCCAAATAGGTCCTGTATACTTTTGGTTGGCATCAGCAAATAAAGTGTTGTCTGTTCCTGTGGCACTGCCCGCATCAATATCGGTCGCTGTCGCTAAAGCTCCCCCTGCTTCCCAGTAAACGGTCCAAATTCCCTCGGTGGTTACCTCTACCCGCGCATTTACCCCAGCCGTTCCCACTGTTCCATAAGTTAAACCAGTAGAAACCACTATGGTTCCAGGGTCATCGCCAGCAATTCCATTTTCAAAACGTACCAATACTAATTCTTCATTGGTTTTTGTCCAAAGCAAAGCATAACCATCTACGGTGGCACTACTCAAGTCGGTTTCGTTGGCAGCAAGTACCCAACCTAAACCATAAGTAATGCTCCCCCAACCAGTGGGCGGTCGATTGAAATCCATGTGAAAGGACCAACCTATTTTGGACTGCCCCAAGTCAAAGCTGGCGTTAATGGCGGTGAGGTCACGGGTAGCATTGGTAGGCTCCAGCCCAGTAAGCCCAGCATTCACTGCATTCAAGACATTGCCTGTAATAGAAAGTTGGGTTACATCGGCTTCATTTTCTATCCAGGGTGCCCCCAAAGAATTATTGTCGGCACGGTCAAAGTTGTCAACGCTATTGTAAGCAACTTGTGCCTGGGCAACTGCCCCCCAGCAAAGCCATAAGCCCAGGGTAAGCCAACAAAGTTTAGATAAAGTTTTTTGTGTAAAATGTACGAACGAAGCTAAGATGCTTTGTGGGTAAAGAACATGGGTTAACCCGCATAGTTTACGATGGGTACTCATTTGCATGTTTGTTAAAAAATTCAGGTGTCAAATAATAATCTTACCAGCATAGTTGATCGGCTATCTCAAGCGCGGTGGTTAGTTAGGTTATAAAAATACGAATAAGTAAGGGGGTTTGAAAATTTTCGACAAACCAGCCAAGGGTACAAAAGGGGTATAAGGGCAATTTCAATCCTGATTTACAAGCCCTTAGCTCCTAGGTTAAATTTATATTTATTCTTGACATGATCACAATTGCACTTGGTTCACCACAAAAAAAACTTTTTTTTCTCATTAACTCAGTACACCCCTGCCGATGCCTTCTTTACAGATTTACATTCCCTGACAAGGGAATTATTTTTATCAAAGTAATTTTATTTTTCCTCTTAATTATTCATACAATGAAAAGTTTAGAAAATTTTCAAGCACAAGCATTGGTTACATCTCAAGCACAAGCCATTAAAGGAGGTACTTACCCTGACTATATTCAGGCAATGCAAACCCAATTGGCGGGTATACAAAGTAATATAGATACCTTGATGAGCAACGGAATTAGCAGTCCTTCTGACATGATGCAATTACAATCTTTAATGAACCAATACAGTCAACAAAACTCTGCCTTAAATAACCTGATCAAAACTTATAATGACAGCCTAAAAAATATTGCTCAAAACATGAGTTAAGGACGAAATTAGGTGGTATTTAATCACAAAAAACCTGTGGAATATCAAGACTCCACAGGTTTTCTCTCAACTTACAAAGTAGTGTGTTTACTGCTTCATTATTCTTTTTATGTAGACTTTATTGCCCACCATCACCCGCAACACATACATGCCTTGCTGGAGGCTGGCAATGCCTTGATTGATGGCAGTTTGTATTTCGTTTATTTTACCACGGTGTTGCATGAGCCACTTGCCTTGTGCAGTGTATAATGCAACATATACAGGCAGTTGGGTGGCACTCTTGCCACCAAAATCAAGCGTAAGCTCGTTGGTAAAAGGATTGGGGTATACCCTCAAGGTTTGTAGGTCTACACCTTGTACAAACTTTACCGGGCTGTAGCTAAACTTGCCGTCATTGTCTAGTTGTTTCAGGCGATAGTACGCCGAACGATTTGCTTGAGCATCGGTAAACTGGTAGCTGCGTTTCTCGTTGCTGTTACCAGCCCCATCTACAAAACCCAAAATCTTAAAGTCGATGCCATTTTCACTTTTTTGTACTTCAAATCCCGCATTATTGTGCTCGCTAAGGGTTTGCCAGCGAACCAATACGCGTTGATTGTCTTCACGCACTGCGTCAAAATTACTCAAGGTAACAGGTAAGCCACTGGTTCCACCATTCACGGTAGCAGGCATTACCTGACTAAATGTGGTAAAGGCAGGGCTGAAAGTAGTAAAAGTAATGACTCCAGTAGAAGCGTTGGCAGTAGTAGCACCCCCCATAAATACCCAAGGGTCGCTATTGCCCGCGTTAGAAGCACGCTTGTACAACCCAATGTTGCTGGGGTTGGTTTGGTCGTCTACCGATACTGTGTTACCTGTAGGAATGGTAAACTCAATTTGGGCAAGCTGGGTAAAGTTACTATTAGCGCCGTAGTTGCGCACAATCCAATAAGCACTCGGATAAGTTGTTACGTCGGTAGGCACATTGGTAGGAGCATCTACTCCATCGAGCTGAGTCACTACTACATCGCCTTGGGGCAACACTCCTGTAGCAAAGTTGATGGCTACTCCGGTATTGGCAAATACTTGGTTGCCCGATGCCGTAATGTTATTGGTAACACTGCGCCCTTTGCCTACGGGGCAATCAGAAACAGTACGGGTTACACCATTTTGCAAAGTACCATTGTTGCTGCCTATGGCGTCTATTGCATTGCCACTGTCTGCATTGAACTGATAGTAAGCTACTACGCCCGTTTCTGAACCTTCTAAAGTAAGGTGCATATACTCCCTCAACTGAGTTTCTGTACGGGTAACATTCCAAAATCTTACTTCTTCTATTTTTCCAGAGAAATAGTTGCCAGCACCGTTGTCTGAGCCAATAAAGGTACCTGTAGTAGGCACAGCAGGCAAGGCAGTAGATCCTAAGATTTCTTCTTTTCCGTTGACGTATAGTTTAAGATTGGCACCATCGCCTACCAACGCTACATGGTACCAGGTATTGGCAGTAATAGTGGTGGTAGTATTGCTTACTTTAGTCCCGTTTACCCTAGGCACCACATGGGTACCGTCAAATACTAACCCGTAACCATTGCTGCTTCCTGTGGCACCATTGTAAAACAAGGTGCGGTCGCCTGCCCCGGCTCCATCCCACTGAAACCATACTTCTACGGTAAAGTTAGTATTGGCGTTGGTTACCAATGAAGCAGTAGACACATGATGACTCGAAGCGCTGGTGCAAGACAAGTAACTGCCTTTTTCGCTACTGGTGGTAGTTCCTTTCCATTGCCCCAGGCTAATGTACTTGGTAGTGCCACCAAAATCCACCTCATTGAAAGTAACCACATTGCTGGCAAATTCGCTGGCAATGACTACGGTAGCATTTGAGAAATCAGTACCATCATCGTCTATCAATAGGGCAAACTCTCCGGCGGTGATAGCGGTAAAGTTACTAAATTGGCTAATGTCAAATTTTACCTGGGTGGCTCCTACTCCACCGTCTTGTATTTGCCAAACTCGGGCAATGCGCTTATCAACCCCAGCATTGGGTACTCCAGCGTCTACCCCAGCACTATAATTAATTGTTGCAGCATTGTGCCCCCAAGTCATAAATCGTTTATCAACCGAGAAAGTATTGGTATTGCTGGCATTGTCAGTAGCTACAGTGCCCAAACCTACGGTAAGGGCTGCCCCCGAGTTGATGCTCTTTGATTGCTTTTGGTTCAGAGCAGAAAGATCATCGCGCCCTATGCCCGCAATATCATTCAAGTAAGTGGCTCCTGCGGTAGCATCCCACATTTTAGTGGTTCCGTCCGAAGCGAGGTAATCGCCCGATTTGGTAATGCCATATTTAAGCCCTAGGTAAGATTCTATTTGTTGTTGCTGAGTGGCATTCAGAGAAGATGTATAGACAATCATTTCACCCAGAGTAGCATCCCAGTAGTTAGCCCCATCTGTTCCTATAAGCATATCATTGTTTTGCCCAGTAAAACCAGTAGCGGTTGCATCATTGCCAATGTTTACACCATTGCGGCGAATGTCCTGATTATTGCCATCTGGAGTGGTAGTAGTACTACTATAATTTAGCGTCCACAAAAACGGATCAGTGGTATTGCCTCCCCAAGTGGCAGTAAGTACATGATCACCCGCATTATTTCCAGCATTCCATTCAATATCGGTTGTTCCAGGAATAAAGGCATTGAATGCCCCCGTACTTACTGTTTCTTGAAATGCGGCATCGGTGTTGGTGCTATTGGTTCGGCTTAACATATACACGTTCACATCGGTAATAGCACTTGCCCCAAAAATACCCCCAGAGGTAGTCAAAAGTTCACTGTTGGCACGGTCAAAAGTAAGCACAGGGTTAAAGTTAAACCCGTTGGTTACTAACAAAGGACCATTAGTAACCTCTGTAGCATTTGCCACTCCACTTCCACTTTGGTCGTTCCACTGGGTCACATTAGTTGTTCCTGTGACTCCTGCATTAGCCTTTAGCCACAGCCTCAACCCAGTAGTAACTCCACCAGGCGCGGCTTGTTGCCCTATCCCCTGAATAGTAAAGTTATACACCCCTTCGTCACAATCGTCATTGTTAATAGTTATTTCTGCTTCGCGGGTGCCTATAGCACTGGGGCTAAAGGTCACTGTAAAAGTAGCCGAACCACCCGCAGCAATGGTGGTAGGTGCAGTACCCAAGGTATAATCGCCAGGCACAGCGCCGCCTAAGGTAATATTGGTAATATTGAGCGTAGCGGCTCCTGTGTTTTGAATGGTATAAGTAATAGTATTACTAATGCCTACATACACATTGCCAAAGTCGGTGTCTATAGTTCCATTGATTGCCGTACTGCCATCTACAATGTCATTGTTATTACCTTGCACATTGGCTTCGGGCTGGTTGGCAGGCGTTGTTCCACTTACATTGTTGCCCGAACCATCTACCCAGTTAGAGGTTTGTCCACTGTTTACACTGCCGTCGAGTCCCACAAAGTTGGTCAAAGTACCCGTATTGTTGTTGGTGCTTACATCAGGCAAAGCAGTAAGCCCAGTATTGTTGCCTGCAGCGGTTCCGTGGTTAAAATTATAATAAGCCACTAACCCTGTTTCGGTACCTGCCAGTTCTATTCCTTTGTAGGCGTTTATTTCGGCACAAGTGCGGGCTACATTCCAGATACGTACCTCATCTATCACACCATCATAGTTTCCAACCGAACCTTGTCCCATAAATATGCTAGAAGCATTGGCAATGTTGGTAGTTCCTCCAGTGTAAGTACCAACCAATTGTCCATCCAAATACAAACGCCAATCGGTGCCATCATAAGTAACAGCCAAGTGGTACCACTGCCCCGCTGTGATAGTTGTAGACAAGTTATCTCCGCCATCTACATTTACGTTAAGCGTTCCCGAGTTATCCTTAAAATCTATAAAAGGGTTGGCTCCTGCCAAAGCATTGTTCCAATGGAAAATATTGTTAGTCCCCAAAGTTCCTACATTGACCCACATTTCCAGGGTTACATTAGTAAGCCCTGTTCCATCTACAGTGGCTTCCACATAATCATCTATTCCATCAAAATCCAACGCATTTTTCACCTTAGTAAACCCAGCCAAATAGTTAGAAGATGTCCCTTCGTTCAAACTAGTAGAGGCTGTACCTGTCTCGAAACCAGTAGTGCTAATATCAGTACTATTGTTGCCGTTAAGACTAGCATCTAACACGGTAAGTTCGGTAGTATTATTGCCTCCGGCAGTTCCTTGGTTAAAATTGTAATAAGCTACCAAGTTGGCTTCGGTTCCTGCCAGTTCATTGTTCATATTAGCAATGAGTTCATTCTGAGTACGTACATCACTCCAAACCCTTACCTCATCTATCAATCCATCATAATTTCCAGCAGCTCCCCCCGCCATATACAAAGCGGTAGCGTTGGCAATGTTGGCAGTTCCACCTGTATAGGTTCCCGCCAATTGTCCATTTTTATACAAACGCCAATCAGTACCATCATGGATCAAAGCAATGTGTGTCCATTGCCCCGCCAAAATAGTAGTAGAAAGGTTGTCTCCTCCATTCACATTTACATTGAGGGTTCCCGATGCATCTTTAAAATCTATAAAAGGGCTGGCTCCTGCCAAAGCATTGTTCCAGTGTAAAACATTGCTGGTGCCCAACACACCTGGGTTTAACCACATTTCTACAGTTACATTGGTTAGCCCTGTTCCATCCAAACTAGCCGTTACATGGTCACCTGTCCCATCAAAATCTAAAGCATTGGCATTGCCCGAAGCACCAGTACCACGCACCTGAAAAGTATAAGCCGCTTCGTCACAATCATTGCTATTGATGGTGATGGTAGAGGTGTGCACACCCGACATGGTAGGGGCATAAGTAATGGTAAAGGTGGTATTGTTACCCCCCGTAAGGTTGCTCAAAGTAGATACAGAAAAGTTGGCATCTGAGCTAGTGACTGAACTCACCATCAAAGTACCTGTGTCTGTGTTTTGTAAAGTAAAAGTTTGTGATACATTGCTACCAATGGCCGTAAAAGGAAAGAAGGTGTTGAGGGTAGTATTGATAGTGGTTTCGCCACTGGCAATGTCATTGGTGTTGGCTTGCACATTTATTTCGGGTTGCAAGTCGGGGCTATTGCCGCTTACATTGTTGCCTGAACCGTCTACCCAGTTGCTAGTGGCACCCGAAAGAGTAAAAGTATTTAAGGTACCATTGTTGGCATTGGTGCTTAGGTCAGGCAAAGTAGTTACACTAGTATTGGTACCCAAAGCTACTCCATAGTTGAAGTTATAATAAGCTGCCAACCCAGTTTCGTTGCCTTTGAGCTCTACATCTTTGGTTTCTTTGATTTGGGCACAAGTGCGTGCTACATTCCATATACGTACTTCGTCTATGCTACCATTAAAATAGAGTGTTCCGCCTCTACGTCCTATCTCTACCTCATTGGTATTATTGGTAATTGTTCCTGTGTAAGCTACCGTATTTTCTTGCACCCCGTCGACATAAATTACTACATTAGCTCCATCATACGTAGCTGCTATATGGTGCCAGTTTCCATCATTTACATCACTAGTACTATATAACCACGCAGCTGATACGCCTTCTAAAAAAATTCCTGCCTTGCCTGCCGAAACATTCACTGAAAGATACCAAGAAGAAGCACTTTTAGTTGTAATATATTGTTCTGTAGTGTTGGTAGTGTTAACCCAGGCTTCCAAAGTAATATTTGAAGTAATCGCTAGAGAAGCATTATGTGGAATACTTACATAATCATCTATTCCATCAAAATCCAACGCATTATTTACCGCTGTAAAGCCTCCCACAAAATTAGAGGTGGTACCCGTTTTGGTAAAGTTGGTGAGCGTTCCATTCAAGTTGTTGGTTGTAGCATCAAACACTGTAGTCAAAGCAGCATTGTTGCCATTGGCTACTCCCTCGTTGAGCGGGTAATAGGCTACTAGGTTGGCTTCGCTCCCTGCAAGAGTGTTGTTCATATTGAGTGAGATTTCTTTTTGGGTACGAATGTCATTCCACACACGTACTTCATCTATTTGCCCTTGAAAATCATTGGTAGCTGCTCCGTTAGTGCCTATACGAAAATCTAAGGCATTGCTCAAATCACCCGCAGCGTTGTCACTCCCTTTGGCTACTTCTACCCCATTGATATAAAGCTTGATATTGTCGGCTCCAGTAGAAGGATCATAACTTGCAGCAATGTGCGTCCAGCTCGTCAGAAAAGTAGCCGTATGCGATAGTTGCACTGTATTGGGTATCCCGTCTACTACCGTAAACACAAAATCGGTTCCGTTATGCACCAAGTCATACCCCTGCCCTCCGTTTCGTTTACTAATCAAAGTTTGGGTGCCTGCCCCTGCATTTTTCGCCCAGAGTTCAAAGGTAAATGCTTGGCTATTAAAATCAAGCGAGGCATTGTCTGGTACATTTACATAATCACCAGTCCCATCAAAATCCAGCGCATTATTGGTTTGTGCCCACCCCTGAGAACCAACTAAGGTAATCAAACAAAGTAAGGTTAATAAATACCGCCAAACGGCAGCTTTGGGTTTATTTTTGTGAATCGTTTGAAGCAAGCCTACATACTGCAGCCTTTGAGTAGTTGTTGTTCTCATTTCTATAATTGTATAAGTTGAGGTGTCATAGTCCGACAAAATCAGCAAAACTGATCAATCGTACAATGTTAGTTTCAGAATGTTTTTTTAGCAAAACAAGGTATTGCTTCTACCAAAATACAAATACAAGGGGTTAATTAAAATTTTACTCCAATAAATATCGGCTAAATAGCACGTAAGTTTATACAACAACTACTACAATTAATCTGATGAGGTAATTTTACTTACATAAGTAATAAGGAGGGGTAAGCTTGTGATAAGCAAATAAGTAACGACAAGCCTTAAAAAACAATGCATATTGGTGTAGCGCACCATCAAAAGGTAGGGGTGACTCACGGTAGGTGCCTGTTTATTAGCTTCATTTGAACAGCGTTTTAGAACTTTACTTGTTCAATAAAAAATTATAAGCTAACCCCCATCACCAAAATATCATCACGTTGGGTGGTGTCAGTCATGTGGGTTTGCAAGAATTTTTGCAGGTCTTCTTTTTGGGCATTTAGTTTTTTTGGGGCAATGCTTTGCAATAATTCTTTGAAGGTATCTGTCCCAACTTTTTTCCGATCTTTGTTATTTTGATCTACAAATCCATCCGTAGTCAGGTAAATAACACTCTCTTGGTCAAGCACCAGTTCGTGCTGAATAAACAATAAGTTATTACGGTGAAAACCACCAATAGACCGCCTACAACCTTTTATCTCTTGCAGATGGGTTTCGCCCGCAGAAATATAATACAACGGACGTTTGGCTCCAGCAAAAACTATAGATACCTGCCCGTTTTCCAGCGGAGTCAACGTCAGAAAAATAATATCCATCCCCTGTTGGTTGGTTTCATTACTTCCCTGCAACGATTTTTGTAAATCTACGTGGCAACGGTTCAAGATATCGGCAGGATTGTCTAGTTTTTCCATCATTACCAGCTTGTCCAACATCATATAGCTCACCATAGACATCAGTGCTCCCGGTACTCCGTGTCCGGTACAATCAGCCACCGCCAAAAACACCCGATTGTCGCGGTGGGCTACCCAGTAAAAATCACCTGAGACAATGTCTTTAGGTTGGTACAACACAAAATAGTCAGACAGCAAAGCTTGTAAACGCTGTTCATGCGGCAATATGCCATTCTGAATCACTTGAGCGGTTTGTATGCTTGCTGCCACTTCTTTATTTTTTCGCTCCAGCTCTGTATTTTTATTTTCTATAAAATGCTGTTGCGTCAATATTTGCTCTTGCTGCTGTCTCAGTTCTTCGTTTTTACTGGCAAGCTCGGTACCTTTTTGCTTTAATAGTTGATTGCTTTTTTGTTGCAACTGGTAGCGACTATAAATAAAAAATGCAATGATTAATATTGCCAATACTGCGATGACAGAGGCGTTGCGTTGCCATACCTGCCGATTAATTTCCAGTTGTTTTTTGGCAATTTCCAACTCCTTGAGTTCTTTTTCTTTAGTTAACAGCAACACATTTTTATCATTGCCGCTTTCGGTTCGAGCTATTTGCCAAATCAGGTCGGTTACATCGTCTCCAAAGTACTTTTTTATCAAACGATTGACCAAAGGCTTAAACTCTGGGGAAGCAAAGAAGGCATTGATTGGCTCATCCCAGTCACTTTTCAGGGGCAATACGATGGCCATCCCTATTTTATTGATTTGAAAAAGGTTTTGCCGTTTTACCTTTATATTGTCCTGTAGGGCAGTAAAATAGGTGGTCAATTGTACATAAGCAATACAGTTGTCGTTTTGAGACACCATTAAGGGGGCATCTTCAAAGTGCTCAATATTTTTATATTGGAGGTTAGAAAAATAAGGGGCTATTCGCTGAATGTGTTTTACATCGGTACTATTGGGCACTTGTACTACAGTCAAGCTATCAAAGCTGGCGTTTATGTCGTTGGTGTCGGCTAGTATAGGGAGATTATTGCTTGAAATCACAATAGAAATATCGGGCATGTAGATCGGGCTAAACTGTACTTCTTTTCTGCGGGCACTGGTTACCGAAAAAGAAGAAGCGGCAAAGGTTCCCGATGGTCCATTTTTTACTTGACTGTATACCTCTCCAAAGCTGTTTTGCAAAGCGAAGTTGAGTTGGGTTTTCACCTCATATTCTTTACCGACAAATTTCACAAAGTAACGTAAAAGTTCTGCCTCTAACCCCGTAACCTGTTGGTTTTTGGTATAAATAAAGGGGGCAAAGTTGATATGATACACCGTAATGTCCGCTTGTTTGGTCTTTTTGGCTTTGCGCCAGGAAGTTTGTGCTGCTAAGCCTACTCCTACTAATAGCATCAGGGTGGTTAAATACCACTTCAAACCAAAATACCTTGTTAAAATCATCTCAATATTGTTTTATGTGACTATAAAAATCACCCATAGCCAGTGTTAAAGACAGATACACTTTGAACGAAAGAATTCAGTGGTTGATTTGCCCAAAATGTTGCAAGTATCGATTATCCCAGGCGTTTTTGCATCAAAGCACTTTCGCCTACTTTTTTATGCTCAAGCCACCACAGGAAAAGGCACATGGTAGTTGTACCCAAAATAGCTCCAAAGTAAGTGTCGACAAAGAAGTGCTGCAACAAATATACCCGTGATATAGCCGCAAATAATGCCAGGAAAAAAAACAATGCTTTGAGGTAAGAAGACCGCACTATAAAAGCAAACGCAAGAAAAACCGCAAAAGCGGTAGTGGTGTGCCCCGATGGAAAGCTATTGCAGCAGCTTAAATGTTCAAATTCATACCCGCTGACAAAATTGAGCGATGAATCGTTGCCAAAAAATGACTTGGGGCGTCCGGCATTGGCGTAAATAGTACGTTTGAACAACTGAGTAACCAAACCACTCAGTAAAGGTAATAAAGCCAATAAAGCATAGTAAAACCGGACAAAAAGCAACACTCCCCCCATGATCAAGCAAAAGGTGCCATCACCCAAAAAAGTGACATATTTAAAAAACACATCGCCCAATGGGGTATGTCTTTGATTGAGCCACAGCTCTAGTTCTCCTTTTTGGTGGTTTAACAAAAGGATGCCTCCTATAATAAGGTAGAGGGTCAGTAAGATGAAAAATATGGAGTTTTGACGGATAATTTGGCGCATTGTCTTAAAATTTGATGCAAAAATAGAGAAATTTGCCAATAACTCACTTTAAAACAATGCTTTCATGAATCACTCTATCGATGACATCAGCAACTTGGTACGATTGCTTAACAGCGAAAGTACAGAAAACTTTCAACTGGCGATTCAAATTGCCAAAGGAATGGACTTGCCCAAGACATTTTACCAAGGGCTTACCAAAACCAAATATTCCTGCTGGCTGTGTTTAAACGAAGAGTTGATGGCTCCTTTGCAAGAAATGACTACGCTGGACTTCTCATTTATGGGCATCAAAAGTTTGCCCGATCAATTGGGTCAGCTCAAGCAACTTCAAACCCTGAAACTAGACTATCATCGTTTGAAGCAGCTACCCGAAGTAGTCAGCCAACTTACCCGCCTCGAAACCCTGGAACTTTTTTATGGCATGTTGCATTCATTGCCCGCTAGTTTGGTACAATTGACTCAACTTAAGCACCTCGACCTCAGACAAAACCGCCTGATGACCCTGCCCGAAGTGCTCTGGCAAATGCCCCAGCTCAAAACTATCCAACTTACGGGCAATTTGCTCACCGTAGAACAAATACAAGCTTTGCAAGAGGCATTGCCTCAGACCAATATTTTGTATTAGTCCATAGCGCCTGCAGGGGAAATCTTCAAGCGACAAGTCGCAAGTCCTTAGATACCGATGAATATCGGTGCTACACCCTATTCCACAGGTAACTACACTTTTTCTATCATGTTGATTTTTAGTAACTTATAAAAAGCCCTGACAAGGTGCTAGGTACACCCTGTTCCATAGGCAACTAACAAATCCATCGTATGCTTGTTTTCAGTGGTTTACAAATTTTATAGTTAGAAGCACTAACAGGGGCAAGCTTTAAGCGACAAGTCGCAAGTCCTTAGATACCGATGAATATCGGTGCTAGACCCTGTTCCACAGGTAACTACACTTTTGTATCACGTTGATTTTCAGTAGCTTATAAAAAGCGTAGTTAGAAGCTTCTACAGCTATTATACCAAATCGCTGCCATTACCCGTACACTAAATTCTTTGTATGTCTACCTCTAAAAGCCATCACCAAGCTTACCCTCCTCCTCTTGGTCTTAAGCGCAACTGACCAAGAGAGCGGGTAACAATAGCGAAGAATGTGCATTGTGTTGGTCTTGCCAAAAACCCAATACAAGAGATAGTTATGCTTGAATTACTTAACAGTGAGTTTGTATGGGTTTTCAACCAGCCTTGGTATTATATTAGCTTTAGGCTAGTACTCCAGACACTAAATATGTAAAGCACTATTTCGCTTCCTTTGCCCTTTGACTTCTCTTGAAAAATATCACGTAGCTACGGCTATGCTCAATTTTTCAAGATCGTCAAAGAACAAAATTTAACCAAATTGTTACTTTACCTACTTAGAAGCTAGAGTACTAGTTTGCAGACACGTGAGCAATTTTATAGATTACTGATTATTAATGGTTTACAAAATGGATAGATGGAGGTTTAGCCTCACTTCGAGGGGCTTCAGAGCACCTCAGCAATAAAAAAACAGAGCCCTCTAACCATTTCTCAATACTAAACCACCAACAAGTTACACCCCCGAATATCGCTGTTGTCTAGGCGTCCTAATACCTGAAAGGTGCGCTCGCCAGTGACTTTACCCAGGTCTTGGGTGGCTATAAAAGCACAAGAATCTACATTGGCCAAGTCTATTATATTGATGGCTCCATAACGCAGATTGTTGTTTATATACAAAGGGTCGTTTACGTCGCGTAATAGTATGCGCATGGTAGTGGGCATGTCAAACTCTTCGTGCCCACTAGAGTAAGCTTGCGACAACAGTTCGGTCATGCCATACTCTGAGTGCACTGCTGCTACCCCAAAGCGCTCTTTTAATGCTTTGTGTACTTCTGATCGCAACATTTCTTTGCGCCGTCCTTTCATTCCTCCGGTTTCCATGAGTATTACCTCCGACAAATCTACCGTGTGCGCTTCAGCAAGGTCTAGCAAGGCAAAAGTGACTCCTATCAAAAGTATTTTACGCTGACTGTTTGCCTGCAAATGCTTTAGCTTGTCTACCAACATTTGGGTGTTGTGCAGAAAAAAGTCCGATTCGGGTGATTGGCTTTGCTCAATGAAATGCTGTACCATATATACCAACGAAGAGTTGTTGCGTTCGAGGTAAGAGGGCAACAAAGCAAGGACATGAAAGTCAGTCAACGCCCCGTATTTTTGCTCAAATAGTTGTTGACTCACCTTTCGGTAAAAGTCCAAATCTAACACATGATGCTTGCTGGTGGTTTGCATAGTGGTAGCACTACTTTCAAACGTCTTTTGAATGATAGCTTGGCTATTGCCACTAATGATTTGATGCGATTTGAACAACTCAACGGGCAAAAAAGGAATATCTGCCAAGCGTTTTACTTGAGCAGGTTTTACCGATAAATAACCCACGTATTCTTTGTACACGGCATTGTGCGCTACCTGATAATGAAATAATTCAGTAGCATATTGCTCAAAATCAGCGTCCTGTAGTTGTAAAATATTATTTTTAAAGCTTTCGCTGAACTTCATAAACTTGGAAATAGGTTTCAAGTAGTAAAATAATTGTATTATTGTATTTGTTTTACAAATACCCAAGTATACCACACAGGTATAAAACTGCAAGAGGATTTCATCATAGAGCTTGTTTAAGGTTTAGCTTCGCTGAGCTTGCCCTAAAGGGCTGCGGTTCTCCAAGTGATTCAAAACTTAAATTTTTGCTCTCAAAGCATAAACCTTAAACAAGTTCATAATTTTCATACGAATGAAAAAAACAAGTTATATTTTTTTGAGTGTTTGGTGTATGTATTTAGCCTGGGCAATGACAGGCTGTATTTCTAAGCCCAAATTTAGCCTAAGCCCTGACATAGACTTTGACAAAATAGAGGTAATCAGAACTACTGATCAGTTGGGCAACCCGTCCGACTCCATTTCTATTACCATCAAGTTTACCGATGGTGACGGCGACTTGGGTGCCTTGTCTAATAATGAAGGGGATAATTTTTTTGCCAGCATTTACCTAAGAAGAAATGGCCAATTTGTCAAATTTGAACAGCCTAGCTCAAGCCTTACATTCAACGGTAGGTTTGATGACTTAAGCGGAGGCTCTCCGGGTCCTATTCAAGGTACATTGCAGTATAGTTTTCCTGGTATTCGGGTAGCCAGTTACACAGAACTGGGGATTCCGAAAAACGATATTTGGAAGTTTCAAATATATATACAAGACCGGGCAGGCAATACAAGCGACACCATCTTTACTGACTCTGTCACAGTTAACACCGACTAATTTGAACCCTCTTTTATACTTCTTTTTGTGTTTTGTATTACTTGGAAACAACTGATTCAACTTTTTATTGTTTGGGTTGCTTTCTGTTTTTTAGGCGGGCAATCAATGTCTTTATATCTTGCCACTCTATTACTACTAACAACGCCAAGTAGCCTACAAACAAGCCTTGATGCAACAAAAAATTCATCAAGGCACTTCCCAGATTTACAAACTGTACGCCAAACACCAACACCGCTGCCAACCCTATATGAACCAAGGCTGATTTTACCTGATAAGGCACATAAAAGTGTTTTTGCCCAATGAGGTAAGAAGCTACTGTCATACCCATATATACCACCAGCAAAGCCACCGCTGACCCCATATATCCCATGACTGGAATCAACCAGTAGTTAAGTAACAATGAAAGCAACGCCCCTCCGGTTACCAACCAGGTGCCATAAAATGTTTTATCGGTGAGTTTAAACCATATCGACAAGTTGGTATATACTCCCAAAAACAAGTACCCCAACAACATAAAAGGTACTGCGCCGATGGCTTCGCGGTACACTGGTTTGCGTAAAAGCAGTACTATAATATCTAAGTTGAGCCCAATCCCCACCATAAACACAGCACCCGTAATGATGAAATATTTCATCACCCTGGCAAACAACTCTGGTGCTTTTTTGTCTTCTGCCCTGGAAAAAAAGAAAGGATCGGCGGCATATTTAAACGCTTGAATGCCTAAGTTCATAAAAATGGCAAGTTTACCGCAGGCTCGATAAATGCCCACCACTGCTTCGTTGCTTTTGCCATAATAGTAGCCTTCTGGCAAATAGTATTTCAACATAATGGTGTCGAGCAACTGACTGGCAATGCCCGCAATGCCCATAAACATCAACGGGTAAGAATAAATAAACATGGGGCGAAACTGCACCCAATTTAAGCGAAAGCGAAACCTAAGAAAAGAACGGTAAAGCAACAGAAGTACCAGGGCGTTGGCCACCAGGTTTGATAAAATAATGTAGCCAATGCCCATGTCAGGGTTATAGACACGGGCAACCAACGCCTGGTATTGCGTCAAAAACTTGCCTTCATAGATGTTTTTACAGAAGTATAGAAAAAACAAATTACAGCCAATGTTTACAAATATGTTGATGAGCTTGGTCACGGCAAACTGCTTTGCTTTGTTTTCTAACCGCAAACGAGCATAAGGAATAATCAATACAGCATCTACGGCTATGATAATGGCCAGCCATACAATGAGGTGGGAGCTTTCGGGATGCCCCAAACTACGCGCTATAGGTTGGGCACATACAATAAGTAAAGTAGAAAAAATGGTGCTAGTCACCAATATATAAGATAAAGCAGTGTTATATATCTCTTGTGGGTCGTTTTCTGCCTTGGCAGCATACCTAAAAAACGTGGTTTCCATACCATAAGCATACAACACGTTTAGAAAAGCAACATATACGTACAATTCACTCTGAAAACCATAGTCAGCAGCAGCCAATACAGCAGTATACAAAGGCACCAGCAAAAAGTTGAGCATTCTACCCACAATACTGCTCATCCCATACAATATGGTTTCACCTGCCAATTTCTTAAGTACGCTCATAAACTTTATTTGTCAAATACAATAGTCCACAGTGTTCAGATGATAGTCCAATACTGTTCCCTTAAGCCTTGATTGGCTGAAAGTAGTGGGAGCACCTTTGTCCATAATCCACAGTCGATAGTGGCTGACGCACGCACAAAATCTCTACTAAGGAACCGAGCTTGCGAGCTCTGCGTCAGCTAAACAGCATTGAACGATAGTCTATAGATAACTCGAGTAACTACTCACTTTATAAGTCTCTAAAAATCAAAAACTTACACTACAATTACTTCACTTATTTGTTTTTCAAGCACCAGCACTTTTATAACAAATACTCAAGTAAGTAAAAACTAAATAGTTAAGTTATTGCGGAACATTGAAATAATGAGTTTGCAAACATAAAAAAATCCCTCTTTATAATGGTTAATTAAAAGAGGGATTCATCAAGGAAACTCCTTGAAAATATCGTTGTGTTGTATTATTCGCCTTTAAAATCGGGCTTTCGTTTTTGCAAGAAAGCTTCCATTCCTTCGTGAAAGTCTTCTGTACCAGCTGATTGTCCAAAATATCGGGCTTCTTTCAAATACCCTCTTTCATCACTGCTATATACTTCATTTACCGACTTGATCACCATAGCAATCGCCAAAGGCCCTGACCCCGAAATTTTAGTCAAAATCTCCCGGCTTTTGTTCATCAACTCTTCGTGAGTAGTTACCATGTGGTTTACCAAACCAAGGTCTTTTGCCTCTTTTGCCGATAACATGTCGCCTGTCATGATCAACTCAAGTGTTTTAGACTTCCCTATGCTTTGAGTAAGACGTTGGGTGCCCCCAAAACCTGGCAATGTGCCCAGCTTTACCTCAGGTAAACCAAACTTGGCTGCTTCTACAGCAATACGCATATGACAAGCAAGTGCCAGCTCACAACCCCCTCCCAATGCATAGCCGTTAACAGCCGCAATGATTGGTTTTGTGCAGTTTTCGATAATGGCAAATACGTCTTGTCCATTTTGCGAGTAGCGTTTAGCGCCCACCTCGTCCAATTTGGCGAGTTCGGCAATATCAGCTCCAGCAGCAAAGGCTTTAGTACCTTCACCTGTAATAATTACCGACAGAATATCACTGTTGGTATTTACCTCCTTCATTGCTTTGCGCAAATCCTCGATCGTATCATAGTTCAAGGCGTTTAGTTTAGAGCCACGACGGATAGTAATGGTGGCAATACCATCGGATATTTCTATATCCAGGTTTTTAAGTTCTGTATTGCTAATAGTAATCATCATATACTCACATTAGTTTTCGAGCCCAAAATAGCAAAAAGTAGGCGTATGTTTACATATAAGTACTTTATTTCAGGTTTTTGTTGAAATGTTACAACAAAAAAACAAATAAGTAATAACGAATATACAGCAATGAATATTTGCTAAAAACACTAAAATAAAAACTTAGTTCAATGCATTTTTTAGATACGCAAAAAAAGATTGGGAAAAGAGGGTAGTTTAATACTTAAACAAAAAGAGTAGTTGATTTGAAAAAACACCTGAGAGCAGAGAAAATTAAATTGTTATTTGATAAATCTGTTGTATTGATAAGAGTAGATTTGAACAAAGCCAAACTATTCATTTTAAAAAAACTACCTTTTGTGACTACTCTGCTCTTCAGGTGATACTTAGATAGATTTCTGCAACGCAAATGTAAGAGGTATTTGACAAAGGTGTATGTCATAAATTAACACCAAGGTAGATAATTGGTAGGTTTAATTACAATTAATAAACGGCCATCTTTTATGGTTGCCCTCGCAAAGACAATACGAGGGCAAAAGCTTCAGGAAGTGGCTATTCTCCAAAAACATCCCCCCCATGTTGGTCTTCAGACCAGCACTTGCTGAGCAAAAAATCGGCAAATGAGGTTTCTACATTTTACGCGAAAGTTGAATTCAAAAATAAGTTGTTTTTAAATTTTAGGGTTTGCATTGCTCAGGTCACCCTTTGGTAAGACCTTCACAGGGAGTGATACACATTTTTCTTGTTTTCTCCTTAAAAACAACTTTTTTCAGCTAAAATACGGGCAAATACCTGTCAGGTTGTCTTGACGTCGTCTTACAAACCTGACAGGTATGGAATAAACCGAATGTAGTGGTTTTTATAGATTTTGAATATTTTCTTGGGGAAGAAAGTCACTAATTTTGAACAGCCTACCCGGCAGGTTTTCGGAGGGATAATGCAAGCCAAAAACTTACCCCAAGGCTAGTACTGTTTTAATACTTCAAACTCGTCATAACCCAAACGCCACTTGCCTTGCTCTTTTACCCATTTTTCCTGATAAATTTTACCTTCACCTATATTCATAGACCAATGTGCGGCTAGTTTTATCACACCTGGAGTTACTGCCTCTGCCTTCAGCTGATGGTAGGTAAGGTTGCGGGCTCCATCTTTGACAAGCTTTGCCCAAAAACTCAGAATAGCTGCCTGGCGATGCACACTGGTAAAAGGTACTCCATTGAGGGTAGCGTTTTGTGCATACAGGTTAGCACATGCAGCTGCTTTTTGTTGATTAAAACTTTGAACCCACTGCATAGAGGTTTGAATTACCGCCTCTAAAGCCTCATGACTTGCTACTGCATTTGCCTCATAAACAATGGGGGCGGGGTATTTTTTCAATACCTCAAAATCATCGTACACTAGTACCCATTGGCCGTTCTCTTTACTCCATTTTTCCTGATAAATTTTGCCTTCACCTATATTCATGCGCCAGTCGGCTGATAATAACGCTGTATTTTTATTGACTACTTCTATGGCCACTTGGGTATATTCCAGTTGGGTAGCTCCTTGAGCAATCAACGAAGACCAAAAAGCAGTGATTGAAACCCGCCCTTGTTTTACCCCAAAAGGCATTGCCCTCATCGTTGCATTTTTATGGTGATAAGCTCGGCCACATTGCGTTGCTTTGCCTTGGTTAAATGCATCGATCCAGTTTTTGCTGGCTTGCAATACCTCCAATGCCACCTGGTGGTGCGCTACTGGAGAATGATGGGTATAGCGTTGTTTATTTTGCCCCAAGGCAACACTCCACCCACTAATAATCAATACTATAAGTAATAAGCTTGTTTGATATGTCTGTTTCATCGGTATTATTTGGTTTATTTATTTGATGGAACAAAATTAAGGGAACGTAGTAAGACATACCTGTGACTTTTGGCACAAGTAGGCAAATAAATGTGAAGTGACCGTTGAATACATTCCATTATCATACATAATAATAGCTTGCTACTGCCTAGCTTGAATAAATAATCTGAATAGACTTTTGCCCCAGACGTATTCGTTGTTGTTTTTCCAGTTTTTTGAGCAATCGCGATACCACCTCACGGGTAGTACCCAACTCGTTGGCTATTTGCTGGTGCGACATAAGTACTACATTGTTTGTCGGAGGGCAAGTGTTATTGATGAGGTACTCCCACAACCTTTCGTTGAGGGTTTTAAACGCCAACATTGAGTAACTTTCCATCAATACCTGATAACTATGCCTGAATGTATCAATGGTGAAATGGTTCCAGGAGGGGTATTGGTAGCACCAATCTGTGACAAACCTTACCGGAATGTTGAGTACTTGTGCCTGGTTGCTTTCTACAATGGCAGACACGGTGCTTTGGCAATCGCCAAAACAAGCCGATAAAGAAAGTGTACAGGTTTCCATTTGAGAGAGGTAGTAGATCAAAATCTCCCGATCTTCGTATTCCTGAAAAACCCGTACCCTTCCCTGCAACAAAATTTTAAGCACTTTGATATATTCTCCTGTTTTTATTAGGTGCTCTTGGGCAACATGCGCTGTTACAAAACCATGTTTTTCAATGGCTTGCCTGAGCGTAGGTTCACGTATGCCCATTTGCTGATAAAACGGCTCCAGTGCTTTCATTCAAAAAAGATAACTTTAGTCGAGGTGTGCCTGAATGTGTCCAACAATTTCGGTCAGTTCTTCGGGGGTAAAAGAAAGTTTGTCAGTAAACTGCAAGTCAGCCATGCTATTGGAAGGAATAAGGTGAATATGCGCGTGAGGCACTTCAAATCCGGCCACTACCACACTGACACGCTCACAAGGAAAAGCTTTTTTGACAGCAACGGCTATTTTTTTGGCAAAAAGATGCAGCCCGGTCAGGGTTTCATCGTTCAGGTCATAAATATAATCTACCTCTTTTTTAGGAACCACCAAGGTATGTCCTTTTGCCACCGGAAATATATCTAAAAAAGCAAAATAATCTTCAGTTTCGGCTACTTTGTGGCTTGGAATGTCACCAGATATAATTTTGGAAAATATAGTGGACATAATTATCTATTGAAATTGAGTGAATGAATGATAATAAATAGCAAATCACTACCTCAATGGCAAGTTTGGCATGTTTTGCCATTGATGCAAAGCTGTGAGCAAAATACAATAAAATTTGATGATTATTGGAAGTATGCCAGAAAGACCTGGTAGTATACGATTTAATGATGCATTCATTCACCCAGAGCTATGTGCTCTCACAGAATTTCTTAACGGGTAATTTCAAGTATTTCGAAATCGGTTTTGCCAGCTGGGGTATGTACTTCGGCTACTTCACCCACTTTTTTACCCAGTAACCCTTTGCCCACGGGCGATTGTACAGAAATTTTACCTTCTTTGAGGTTGGCTTCTTCTTCTGAAACAAGGGTATATGTCAATACTTTTTTAAGCTTTTGGTGCTTTATCTTTACCGTTGACAAGATAGATACCTTTGAGGTATCAATATTTGACTCGTCTATAATGCGAGCATTGGCAACCGTGTCTTCCAGTTTGGCAATTTTTAACTCTAACAAACCTTGAGCATCTTTGGCTGCATCATATTCTGCATTCTCACTCAAATCACCTTTATCACGAGCTTCTGCTATTTGATATGCCATGTCTGCACGCCCTTTGGTTTTTAGGTGCTGAAGCTCATCCTTAAGCTTTTTCAACCCTTCTTTTGTATAATAAGATACTTTAGCCATTTTTTTTACTATTTTTTATCAAAAATATTTTTGTTTTTTAGCGCTATGCCAAGACTAAACTTGTGGATGTTGCGAATAGTTTTGCAATGCTGTTTTATTGCAAAAACAGGACTCACTTACACCTCACCTATTTTAATGCCTTGATTTGCAGCACCATTTAGCAATAATGTACCCATACTTCAGCGATGAATATAAGCATTGTCATGTAACCCGTAACTACTCTGCTGAGCCTAACATCGCCATGATTGCTCCTTAGTAATCCTAGAAAAACACCTGCTCCACTCCACCAGGTTGAACTGATCAAAGCAAATAGTTAAATAAACCATTGTCAGCAAAAGCTTTGTATCATAGCATACCAATGTTTACTCACTGTATTGAATAATTTGTAAACCTGGCGCTTGACAAACAAGTATTTTGCCTGTTTGGAACGCTTTGTTTTTTATAGGTTACTTCACTATGGATAACAAAAAAAGAACGGTAAAAGAGCCGTTCTAAATTGCTATAGAAAAATATTTCTATTTAATGAAAATTATATCTTGTATGGAAAGACTAGATACGTATTTTTTTGTTGAATGTTTTGAAAAAAAAATCCCCTTTCGTAGTAAAAGAGGCGTGTCACAAATTTAGCTTTAAATTATGATACCAACAATTTTTATACTCTAAAAATTACATATTATCCAGATTCATACATATTTCGTCGAAAAAATGCAACACCCGTTTATACGATTAAGTATAGGTTGATAATGACCACTTATTTGGCTAAATATACCTTTTATGAATAAAAAACTACTTTTTTCATCTCTTCCTTTGGCGTTGGTTTTTATACTACAAACAAGCACATACGCACACGATCCTTACATACGCATAAAAAAGGGTGAAAATTTATTTTTTCACAAAATCAACTTCAAAGTAGACCGTACCAAGCCACATATTAAGGTCACTATTGCAAACATCCTGGGACAAACTGTCAAAGAATCTAAAATATTACGAAGCCTCTCCTTTGTGCCTACAGCATCGCTCCAACCAGGTTATTATATTCTAAAAATATCATCAGGAGCATACACCACTACCCAACGCATGGTTGTCACTAAGTAATGGACAAAAAATAATCTTTCGATTTAGGAAATGATCTTTACTACTGATATTTCGTTACCCCGGCAGTTCGCCGGGACTGTGAGTTTTTATTGCTCGTAGCGCTGCTACGAACGCAAGCTGGCTCAACATCCACTAGGGGCGACAACTGGTATTTAATAATTATAAAATGATTTTTCTATTAAAAAGTTGTCAATCATTAAACACACTTGTGTAATGATTGATTCGAATATCGGTGAGCCGTTACTTTTTTCTACAGGTAAAAAAGTAACCAAAAAACCCGCAGCTGTAGTTTGTTTTGCCTAAATCTGCTCCACTACGCCGAAACTGCTCAAACTCGCTTCGCTCAAACAGTGATCAGTTTTTACGGCTTCGTTTCACAGATTTTTAACGGCAACAAACTAAGGCTGAATCCAGCTGACGCAACCACTGTTACTCGATTATTAAAAAACAAATGCCTGTCCTACAGGATGTTGCCATCTCACCTCAGTGGTAAATCTCTATCTCCAAATGGATATCTTATTTTTCAACCATTACTAAACTTTAAGTTTTTTTACGTTTTGTCCACCATTTATGGAAACTGAAGCTAAGCGGAAGATGTAACAGATAAGCCATAAATGGTAAAAAACCTACTTTATAACGTGACAAACTGCCCAAATTGGGCGAAGCAAGGGCAAGTAATACTGCCAGCAAAGTAATGTAGGTAAGTGCGCCCACCAGCAAAAGCCCCAGCTTAGGGTGTTGTTTTGTATCAATAGAGCGACATTTGTCCTTGATAAGAAAAACCACTGCATAACATAACAACCCCATCAACCATAGGTTTTCTACCCCCGCCAATAGTTTTACTTTGTTGTTGGCTTCCCATATAAAAGGGCGAAACAGCCCCGAAACAAAGGCAAGTGGGGTGTTGTATAATAAACTACTGGGCGCAGAGGTAATATTGAAATACCCCCCCCCGATTCTGGCATAATGGATGACATCGTCAGGGTTTGAAAAATTAAAACTGGCGTTGTGGTTGAGCACCAGCACATGCATAAACTGAGACAAGTGTAATTTGGGGTGTAGCATACTCGCCAACCATAACAAGCCTGCAAAAAAAACTACAAACAACCACAGTTTATTGCGTGCCTGAGCAGTAGCTGCAGCCATTGGCCATAATTTCCTGGTGGCTAACTGTGCCAATGCTATGCTTAACATCACAGGAACCAAACCTCCCATATAGTAAAACTTAAGCTGCCACAACCAGGCAATACCAAGCCACCATAAAACACTACTTTTGAGCCAAAATGCATAAGATTGCTTGGTAGAAGGTAAAAAAGCTTGCAAAAACTGATGTACCATCCAACCTATCACACCAATGGCAAGGCTTTCTTTTTGTAACCCACTGCTCCAGAACACCACTGAAGGAAACAATAAAAACGCGGCAATTGCTGCCCAACGAGTAGTTGGAAATTGTTTGGTCAAAGTATTGGCAAGTTGCCACAACCCCCAAAATGAAAATAAAGATAAATAAAAAGAGGTAAGCCAATAGCTGGTACCTGTGAGCAAGTGCAACACACTGACGAGCTTGACAACAAAAAGGTAGCGGGGTTGCTCCCACATATTGGGGTAAGACAAGTGCGGAATATGGTAATACTCATTGAACAGCAACAAACGAAGGTATGATAAGGGGTTTTGCCACGCCACCCGACTTAGCTCTGTAGCACTATAGTGTATGTTCCACGAGTCGCCACCATAGCCATAATAACGTTGAAAAAATAACCCAACGGCAATGCCAGCCAATATTTTGAGACACACTCCTGGTACAATCCAGGCACGTAAAGGGGCTTGTTGGTTGTTTCGTTTCCACACTACTACCAATAGTGTAATGAATATACAATGAATACTAAAAAAGAGGATACCCGGCATATAACAATGAAGTGAGTAAACAACAGAATACCGAAAGTAGGGGGTAGATCAATCAATTCAAAACAATGATATCAGAAAACACAGAGAAGTAAATGCTCGTGGAGGTGGGTGTACAAGTGGAACTATGCAACCCAAGCCGATTCAGGAACAAAAAGAAAGGAATAAACAGGGATAGTATTAAAAAATAACGGGTAATTTAGATACCTGAAGCAATTTCAGTACGCAAGTGAACATCTGCGTTTTAAGAGGCACGTCCCAATAGTTTTTTAGTGGTTTTGTTTAAGTGACGGATCGTCGCTTCGTCAATTACATCGGGGTGCGTGTTTTCAAGACGATCTTCGTGCAGTAAGTTGTTTTTAGAGTCATAAAACTTAATGATGGTATAGTCTACATCCTCAAGGTTGGGCTCTATTACCCAAAACACGTGTCCTTGTCTTGTGCTTTTCTTTACAGCTACAGCAAATACTGTCATAAAAGCGTTTGTCAGATTTTTGATGGTCTTTTCCATGGCTATTTTTATTTAGTTATAGTGTTGAAAAATATTGTAAGTAATTTTGGTGAACTTGTTTATAACTATTAGTAGATTGTATAATGAAAATATTACAGTGTCTACTACTTTTTTTTGTTTATATGGTATTGTTGTTTACTTAAAAGACTCAAAAAAAATGTAGTTGGTTGCATCCTTTAACGTTTTTAACATTGAGTTAGCAGTCTTAAAGTATGTCTTAAAAAAATATTAATTTTCCAATACACTTTTTTTTCGTTGTTGTTTATTATGTAGATGAAACTTACACGCATTTGGTTGCACTCCCTTCAAAAAAAAATAAGTTTTTTTTGTTTTATCCCTCAAATTCAATCAGTTAGCTTATTATTTTTTTTCTTGCCTGTAATTTAAGTTTCTCTATCAGTATTTTTATTCGTGTACTTATTGTTGTAAACGGTTTTTTATGAGTAAAATGGAGTGAAAAAACTGTGTTTTCGCCCAAAAACCCGATTATCAATGCAAACAACTCTTTTTAACCCCTTGAATCCATTTACCATTATACACTTGATACTTGGCAAAAGGTTACTGGTATTGGTCATTTTATGTAGCCATTTTAGTTGTAAGGGGCAACCCGAAAACAAATCGTACAAATACCTGAAACATTACTACACCAAAAGAGCCACTAAATATTTAATTAAAGACAAACAGGTGAAGCAAGCATTTAGCATAAGCGATAGTGGCATTGTGTTATATACAACCCCTGAAAAAGGGCATAAAAAAGAAGTAGAGTACTATTTGCCTTGGCAACACTTAAGGGCTTTTCAAGAAAGAGCTGCTGCTCGCCCATCAGAAGCATTCAAGTATTATAAGCAAAAGAGACTTCCTCAATTAACTGCTGGCTTGATGAGACCAGCTAAGTTTATAATCAACGGAGACCCTGCTCACCCGCTCAAAGGGCTTAGGGTGGCGCTTGACCCCGGACATATTGCAGGTAACCTGGCTATGGCCAAAAAAGAAAGGAAGTTTATAGACTTGACCCTTGCCAGTGGTAAACGCCTGAGTTTTTTTGAGTCGGAACTAGCCTGGTATACCTGCCGTGTACTCGCCAACCTGCTGGAGCAAAAGGGGGCACGGGTAATACTTACCCGCAAACGCTTTGATTTGATGGCGCTGGATTCTACCTATCAACAAGTTTTTGAAAACTATAGGCAACAACAAGCCAAAAAAGGAATCAAAGTAAAAAGGAGTCAAAAATGGTCAGTGTTTTTCAAAAAATTTCGTAAGGCTGATTTTAACGCCCGCGTTGAAAAAATCAACAACTTCAAGCCTCACCTCACTATGATTGTTCATTATAATGTAGATGGCGCCAATGCACCGTGGAACAAACCCACTCCTCATAATAATTGCATGGCGTTTGTGGCGGGTAGTTTTATGAAAAACGAGCTAAGTGCTACCGAACACCGTTTCAATTTTTTGCGACTGTTGCTCACTAAAGATATTGAGTCATCGGTAAGTTTTTCTAAAACAATATTGCAACAGATAGTTACCCAACTCAATGTACCTATTTTGCCCAAGCAAAATAACCAACCTTTTATCAACAGGGCTTGTATGGGCACTAAGGCTACTGGTGTGTATGCCCGCAACCTGTCGATGGCACGCAAAGTATATGGCACCTTGTGTTTTATTGAGCCTCTGTATCAGGATAATAAACAAGAAATACGTGCATTAAGTAACAAAGATTATGAATTGAAAGGCAAGAAAATACCTACGCGGGTAGTAGAGGTAGCAAAGGCTTATTATAAGGGCATTGTGGCTTATTTAAAAAAGTAGACGTTCTTTCTTTGGATAGCGTTCATGCATAAAGCATGCGTCCCAATACTTGATCAAGTATTGAAGATAAGATTGAGTGGAATAATAAAGCAATTTACGCTAAAAATGAGCATTTTTTTTACTGTCCAATCAGAAATTCTGTAAGGCGGAACAAACAGATATTACCTTCTCTTGGAACGCTTGATTTTTTACGCTTTACTTAAGTAATTTTACAGACCTAATTTTTTGATTCAAAACTTATTAATAAATACTATATGCTATGGTCAAATGGATACTATGCATTGCCTTGCTTATTTGCGGTGTAGACATTGCTCAGGCACAAACTTCATGGCAAGAAGCCAAAATAACCCAAAAGGCTGAAATAAAGATTTATCATATCAATATCACGCCTTTTATCTATAAAGAAGATAATGAGGTAAAAGGACTTGAGGCGGACATTATACGTGGTTTTGTCAAGTTTGTAAAGAAAAAATACAACATTGAGGTTATCCCTACTTTTCAGGAACAGGAAAGTTTTGGTAAAGTATACCAACTGATGAAGGGAGGCTACCCTGGCGAATTTGCTGCGTCTACTTTTTCGGTTACCGAAGAACGAAAAGAAGAAGTCGTTTTTAGCCCGGTATACATGCCCGATATAGAGGTGCTCATATCCAGCGCAAACCTGCCTATACTTCAGGATAGCAACGAAGTAGCAACTAGTTTTAAGGGGGTTACTGCCGCCGTTGTACCCCGCAGTACTGGTACTGCAAACCTTCAACGTATAGCTACCTACCTGCCCAGCCTTCGTTATAAAAAAGTGAAACACTTTGACGATCTAACAGCTGCTGTAGCTACCCATACCAACCATATTGCTTATATACAACTTGCTGAATATTTGATGACATTAAAAAAAGGCCTGAAAATAAAGCGACAAAACCTGTTTCAGGTTAACAAAGCAGGACGAGCTATTGTGCTTCCTAAAAAAAGTGGCTGGAAAGAACCTATTGATGCTTTTTTTAACTCGGCAGAATTCAAGCCCTGGATCAATGAACTCATCAAGAAGTATTTTGGTCACGATGTAAAAGAACTGATCTGGAAACTGTCAAGTTCTCACAATCAAAACCAGCAAAATTTATTGCTTTTTACCAAAGAAAAAGAAATCAGCGAGCTGGAAATAGCCAAAAAGCAATTGGAAATAGAACGCCAAACGCTGCTCCGTAATGTTTCTATAGTTATTGTACTTGCCATTTTGCTCATTGCTTTCTTTATTTTCAATCGTTATCAACTCCAGCAAAAAACCAATCGACTTTTACAGAAAAAAAATGAGGAGATTCTACACCAAAAACAAGAACTCATTGGCAAGAATGAAGAACTTCAATTACAACAGGAGGAAATTTTAAGCCAGCAAAACTTTATTGAAAGTAAGAATACGGAACTAGAGCGTAAAAACAAAGAAGTAGCAGATAGTATACAAGCTGCTCAAGTGATTCAAAAAGCTATTTTGCCCTTTCGGGAAAGAATGGCAAAACACCTCAAAAACTTTTTTGTGCTATATCGCCCCAAAGATATTGTATCTGGAGACTTTTATTGGCTGCACCAACGTGACAACAAGGTCTTTTTGGCAATAGTAGACTGTACCGGACATGGGGTGCCAGGAGCTTTTATGTCTATGATTGGCTATATGATTCTGGATAAACTCGTGATTGTAGATCGTTTGAACAACCCTGCCGAAATACTGAATCGCTGCCATGCTTCGGTAATGAACGTACTGGAAGGCAATGATAACTCAGGGGACTATGGAATGGATGTGGCTTTTCTGATGATGGAACGTATCAATGAACAACAAACCAGGGCTACTTTTTCTGGCGCCAAACGTCCATTGCTATATGTACCCGCTGGTACTAAAAGCATTCAGGAGGTAAGTGGCAACAGGCACTCGATTGGAGGGGTGCATAAATACAAATTTCATTTTAGCAACCACGAAGTTACTTTAGAAAACGGTAGTTTGATTTACCTAAGTACGGATGGGTTTTCTGACCAAAATAATGCTGAGCGAAAAAAATATGGTAAACAACGGTTCAAAGAAATGCTCAAAAGCATCACCAACCAACCTTTGACCAAGCAAAAAGAAAGTCTGGAACGGGCACTGAACGACCACATGTTTGGCACTGTACAACGTGACGATATTTTGTTAATTGGTTTTCGGATATAACACCCGCTTAATAAGTTATGTGTGTCTAACCACAAAGTGTCGCTATACACCTTTATCCGACTTTCCGCACCTGTGTAGCTAAAACCGAGTAATTTATTAAACCACTGTTTATGAGGCGTTTATTCAAGGAGATAGTATTTCCTAACTTCTTGCCCCAGTAACCTAATGACCTTTGTATGCATCTCATTCATATTAAGAATGAGCATAGGTTGTTCTTGATTAACCCACAAGCAGTGAATGCCTCTAAAAAACTCGAAAATCCATTTCATTGTGGGTTTTTGAGTTTCTTTTTTAGTTTGATCCAGGACAAACTCCTTTTCCTGCTGCAGGTTTTTTCTTAATTCTCTCTCCAAAGCTGCATACACCATCAGCGACAATGCCATAATCATGAGTATAGCTTCAAGTCTCTCTGGCTTTTTTACAAAGAAGCTATCAGCAAGGAAAGCTTTATCTTTCAAAAACCTAAAACCTTTCTCGACATTAGATTGTCCTTTGTAAGCCAGTAGTTTATGTCCATTCCCCCACCTTTGTGCTGTATCATTGGAAGCAATCACAAACTTGCCCTGTTTTTGTCTTAGTTGTTCATAGTGTGTGAGTTTGGTTAGTGGACACCCTGTAATACGATACCCTATGGTCTGTTTTTGAGCTCCTTTGGGAGGTTTACCTGGTTTTTTAAACCCCTTGACTTGTTGAAAATTCAGGTCTTCTATTGACAAGTACTGGCACTTTTTTGAAAATTGTTCCCAGGCTTTTTCTGCATCCTGTTTACAGCTAAAAACCTTTTTGCAAAGCTTGATAAAGTCTTGGTGCTCTTCACTGCTTTTTTTTAGGTAACGTTTTTTCAAACTATGAACATCCCGCTTATAACCTGCCTCAGAAAAGACAACCATCCATTCTTGTCTTACACCTCCATAGCTGTTGCATACTTTCTGGTAGCGGTAGTTTTTCAATTTTTCTTCTGTGAAGAATTGCATATGCTCTGGCTGTACCTGTAGGAGTAATTCTTGAACAGCAGTAAGCTTGGAAGGAACACGGGTGATCCAATAATGCCGACCTGAGATTTTACCGATGGTTTCCTCAGTGTATAAGGCACTATCTGCCACCCAACATATAGGCTGACCATTATTCTGCAAACGTTCTACATAATCATCAATGGTTTGACCAAAGCTTGTTTGGTCACTTGTATTGCCATGCAAACCTTCCATAAGCAAAGGTATGCCTGAGGAGTTTTCTACTACCAAGTTAAGCATTACCTGATTTAGGTCAGGGCGGTGATCCCGGCTGTAACCTTGGGTGATGTGAAGGCAAGAAACCTCTGCTTCGTTAAGTTCACTATTATATTGCCCTTCCAACCCAAAACTGGTCGCATCCAAGTGGCGAAACTCTGAGTCTACTTCTTCTGACAAACCCAGTATTTCATAACTCTGTGCAGCCAAATGGCTGAATAACTCACTTACACCAAAGGCATACAAATCATCCAAGCAACGACCAAGACGATCATCATTGAACATTTCTGCGCTTAGATTTTCTCCTAATAAGTGAGCAACAGGCTTATCAGAAAAAAAATGAGG
Source organism: Microscilla marina ATCC 23134 (assembly GCF_000169175.1). NCBI lineage: Bacteria > Pseudomonadati > Bacteroidota > Cytophagia > Cytophagales > Microscillaceae > Microscilla > Microscilla marina. The sequence continues at coordinate 832 of NZ_AAWS01000024.1, read as the reverse complement.
ACTCAGGTATAAGCGACGCTCGGCAAAACCTAAACCATTTAAAATCAAGGCTTTGACGCAAGTACCTGTGCTTACTTGATGAAGCCCATTGGTGTTAGGTAAAAGCTCATCTATTTTAGAGCTCAAGTTTAAACGATCACACATGCCACTTACCAACCCTAAGTGGTCAAGGTTTTTACTTATGGGAAATGATTGCATACCAAAAAGTAAAACTTTTGGTCGACATAAAAAAATAATGCTTTTGCAATCAAGCGATTACATCAATTATTTGTTTTCCCGAACATACGTGCGGAAAGTCGGCTTTATCAGTATTTCGTGAAGCATACGCTCATCAAAGAACAAAAGCAGTCAAACAGTATCAGGCAGGGCATCATAAAAAAGGGTTGTTACTCGTTCAACGGTAACAACCCTATGCTATGCATTATATATGTTTTTTATTAACGTCTTTCTAAGCCTAGCTCTTCATCAGGAGCTCCTGAAAAAGGAGGATAACGATCGTTCATAAAACCAAAATACAAGTTAATTCGCATCACATACCTTAGTGTATCTACAGCATACTTGTGACCACCTTCTGGGTACTCAGCTGAGATAAGTATGGTAAAAAATGCCAATAAAGAATAGAAGTACAATACAATTATCCTGAAAATTAACACAAAATAATGGGGAATGAACATGAAAAAACCCAGAAAAAACTTCATGATAGCATCTCCTTGGTTTTGTTTGCCTGGATATTCTATCACCAACTCTACGGCTTCATCTTGGGCGTTCATCCCGTGGGGTGGATTTCCATCTATCAGGTTTAGCATTCGTGCCTGCACTCTCAATTGCCAGT